>JANQIJ010000267.1 GCA_028282185.1 Rhodospirillales bacterium | reverse complement strand
CGCGCCGCCAATTCGGTCAGTTGGGTTTCGGACCGGGCCTTGCGCTGGGTCCAGGTCTCCTGATCGGCGATCAAGGCCGCCAGGCGTTGGCGGCGGGCCTCCGCTGCTTGCGCCAACTGATCATGGCGGGCGCGGCATTCCATTTGTTGCGTGCGCTTTTCCGCCAGTTCCGTGCGCATTTCAGCCAACTGCGCCCGCGCGGTCTCAAGATCCGGCTGTTCGCTCAGTTCGGCCTCCGACTGGTCTTTCGCCGCCTCGGTTTCCGTCTGATCTGTGGCGATCCCGGCCAGGGTTTCCGCCAGCGCCGCCAGCTTGCTTTGCACCGCCGCGGCACGGTCCTTGACCTCGGCCAGACGGTCGCGGGCCTGGTTTAAGGATTGATCCGCGGCGTCACGTTCCGACCGGGCCTCGTGTTCCCGGCCGCGTGCGGTTTCGGCCTGGTGCCGGGCCGTTTCCGCGGTCTGGTTCAGGCCGGCCAGGGCGCGGCGCGCGGTCTCGGCCTCGGCCTCGACCTCGGCCAAACGGTTTTTCTGCGCCAGGCGCTGGGCCGCAGCCGTTTCCGCGCCCTCGGCAACGGTGTACCCGTCCCAGCGCCACAGCCCGCCGGCCGGGCTGACAAGGCGCTGTCCCGGTTGCAGGTCCGATTGCAGACGGGCCCCTTCGGCCGCGTCGGCGACGATCCCCACTTGGGCCAGACGGCGGGCCAGGACGGCCGGCCCGCGAACCACCTGGGTAAGCGGCTGCACCCCACCCGGCAAGGCCGCGGCGCCGGCAAGGGGCGCCAGGGACCGCCAGGCAATCTCGGCCGCCGGGCCGTTGTCGCCGGTTCCAGCTTCCGGCGCCGAGAGGTCGTCGCCGAGCGCCGCGCCCAGGGCGTCCTCGAACCCTTTGTCGACGGTGATCCGCTCAAGCACCGGCGGCAGGTCGGTTTCGGGGCCGCTGGCGAGGACCCGTTCCAGCGTGCGAATTTCCGTTTCCAGGGCGGTCAGGGCCGTCGCCTGCTGGCGCGCCGCCTGGGCAGTCTCCTCGGCGGCGGCGTCGGTTTCCGCGCGGGCCGTTTCCGCAGCGGCCAGGGCTTGCCGCGCGGCCTCAAGCTGGTTGCGCGCGATCTCGGCCCGGGCATCGGCCTCGGCCAGATCGACCAGGTCGGCCGAGCGGGTTTCCAGGTCCGCCTGCTGACGGCGGGCCTCGGCCTCGCGTTCGGCCAATCGGCCCAGGCGCAGCGACAGTTCGCCAACCCGCTGAGTGAGGGCATTGCGCCGCGCCTCGGCCGCCGCCAGGTCGTTGGTCCGGATTTCCACCTGGCGGTCGAAATCGGCAACTTCGGCATCGGCGCCGGCGCGTGCTTCGGCCGCTTCGGCCAGGTCCTGGGTCTCGCGCGTTTGCGCGGCTTCGATGGCGCCGCGTTCATCGGTCAGACGGCCGGCCGCTTCGTCGGCGTCGGCGACCAAGGCCCGTTCCCTCTCGGTATCGCGGCCGGTCTGCGCCAGGCGTTCGTTGGTTTCCGCCATCGCCTGGGTGACCCGGGCCTCCTCGGCGTCCAGGCCTTCGCGGGCCAGGGTCAGGCGTTGCAGTTCCGCCGCCGCTTCGGCCTCGGCCTGGCGCAGTTCGGGCAGGCCCTCGGCCGCCTGGGCTTGGCGGGTTGTTGCCTGGGCGGCCAGGCCGGTCAGTTCGTTGACCGCCGTTTCGGCCGCGGCCATCGCGACGCGCGCCTCGTCACGGGTCGTCTCCGCGCCCTGCCACAGCAAATGGAACAGGGTCGCCTCGGCCTTGCGGATATGGTCGGACAGATTGCGGTAGCGGGTTGCCTGGCGTGCCTGCTTCTTCAGGTTCTGCATCTGCGCGTCGAGGGTGACCAGGATGTCGTCCAGCCGCTCCAGGTTGGTTTCCGCGCCTTTGAGGCGCAACTCCGCTTCGTGGCGCCGGGAATGCAGGCCGGTGATGCCGGCGGCTTCTTCAAGCAACAATCGGCGCTGCGCCGGTTTGGCGTTGATCACCGTGCCGATCCGGCCCTGGCTGACCAGGGCGGTGGACCGTGCCCCGGTGGCCTGGTCGGCGAACAGCAGCTGGACGTCGCGGGCGCGCACGTCCTTGCCGTTGATCCGATAGAGCGAACCCTTGTCGCGCTCGATCCGGCGGCTGACTTCCAGTTCGTCGGCGTCGTTGAATTGCGGCGGTGCCTGGCGTCCCGAATTATCCAGGGTGAGGACGACTTCGGCGATGTTGCGCGACGGTCGGTCGGCGGTGCCGGAGAAGATCACGTCCTCCATTTCCGAACCGCGCATCTGCTTCGCCGAGGTCTCGCCCATGACCCACTTCAGGGCCTCGACCACGTTCGATTTGCCGCATCCATTCGGCCCGACAACTCCGGTCAGGCCCGGTTCGATGAACAGGTCCGTGGGGTCGACGAAGGACTTGAAGCCTGATACCCGGATTTTCTTGAAGTTCAGCACGCCTGGTCTTGTTTCCGTCTCGTGGCGGCGGTCGCGAAGCGGGACCGCCGTTCGCCGCTGCCGGCGTTAGTTCGTGACCCTGTTGAGAATTTGCGAAAATTCGCCGTAGGATATCGCCCCTTCGATTTTCTGGGTTTCGCCCTTGGTTTCGACCAGGAACGACGGGGTCGAGCGAATGCCGTAGGTATCCTGCGCGTGTTGCGCCTGCTGGCGGATGCCAAGCAGCAGGGGCTCGAAGCGCAGGCACTGATCCACTTGGGCGCCCGACATGCCGCCTTTCTTTGCCGAAGCCTGAAGCGAGGCGAAGGCGTCCTGTGCCTGAGTCCATTGCGGCTGGTCGCGGAACAGGATTTCGAGCATCGCAAAGTAGCGCACCGGACCCGCGCAACGGGCGATCATCGATGCCGCCAGGGCCCGCTGACCCAGCGGAAAGTCGCGATACACCAGTTTCGCCTTGCCGGTATCGATATAGTTCTTCTTGATCTGGGGCAGGGTGTCCGCGTGGAAGGAGCGGCAATGGGGGCAGCCCAGTGAGGCATACTCGATGATCGTCACCGGCGCGTTGGGGTCGCCGATGACCTTTTCCTCGAGCATTTTCTCCAATGGCGGCAAGGCATTGGCCGGCCCGGCGTCCAGCCCGACTCCGGCCAAGACAACCATCAAACCGAACGCTAGACCTTGTGTCAGTTTGCGCAATTTTCCCTCCTGATACACAAGATGTTGATGAATATAGAATCGGCCCGTTCGCCGAGTCGACCCCCTTTGCTAACAACTTGATAAGCGTAGACATTTGCCGCTTTATCCACCGTTTCCGCGCGATGGCGGCAGGCCTTTGCCGCGCCGCCGATAGACCGCGCGGCCGAGGGCTTCCAGCGCCTGGCGCAGGTCCGGATCGGTGACGGTTTCCAACTCGCTGGCCAATTGGCGCCGCTCGGTCGTCGTCAGCGGTCGGGGCGGGGCGTTTCGCTCGCCGGTCTCCGGCGGCAGGGGGCGTTGGAAGATATGCATCGCGGCGACGGCGCCGTAGCCGAAGTAGCCGTTGATCCGTTCGATGATCAGCGGTTCCAGATGTTGCACATCGGTCGCAACGGCGGCGTTATCGACCTGCAGGTGCAGCAGACCGCCGGCCCGCTGGCCGCGGGGATAGGTGATCCGGTCGGGTAGGGTATGGCGGGCCAGCAGCGCGCCGACGATTTCCTGCCAATGGCGCAGCGCTTCGCCCTGGGCGAAGCCGCGGCGCCCGAAGGCGCGGGCGGTCACCCGATCGAGGGCCTGGCCCACGGTGCGGGCGGGGCCGCCCCTTTTTCGGCCCGCGGGCCTGACATTTTGATCGGCCATGGCGGTGGACTCCCTTGGCGCCTCTTTCGCGGTCGCCGTCATCATGGCATTAAGCGGGGACTGCGCCCAAGATGAGAGACAAGCATCGACGCCGCCACCACCCTGTTACCGGTTCCCGCCATGTCTTCGATCCCTCCCGGTTCGCTTGAACCCGTCTCCGCCGCCAAGCTGCTCGGTTGGTACGACCGCCACCGCCGCCGCCTCCCGTGGCGCGCGGAACCCGGTGAACGGCCCGATCCCTATCATGTCTGGCTCAGCGAAATCATGCTGCAACAGACCACGGTGGCGACGGTGACCGGATATTTTGGCCGCTTTGTGGCACGTTGGCCAAATGTCCGTGGCCTGGCGGCGGCGAACCTGGACGACGTGCTGCACGCCTGGCAGGGGCTTGGCTATTACGCCCGGGCGCGCAACCTGCACAAATGCGCGCGCGCCGTGGCCGGGGAACGGGACGGCCGGTTTCCCGACACCGAAGCCGGACTTCTGGCCCTGCCGGGCATCGGCCCCTATACGGCGGCGGCGATCGCCGCCATCGCCTTCGACCGCCGGGCGACGCCGGTGGATGGCAATATCGAACGGGTCACGGCCCGCCTGTTCCGCATCGAGACCCC
>JANQIJ010000262.1 GCA_028282185.1 Rhodospirillales bacterium | reverse complement strand
AAGGGTCTGCCCATGATCCACCTCCGACTACCGTGAATCACAAATCAGACAAAAAGGGAATCCCTAAAAAGATTCAGCCTATGCGCCCGATGCTCTAGGCGCTAAAATTATCCATAGACCTATACAGGTATCGTCCTTAGTCGCCTTGCAAGTGAAGGAAAAGTTGTCCGAATTCGGCGCGGGGTTTATCGGGTGCCGGAGTATGGATTCACGATCGAAGGAGAGGATCCAAGACTGCCCGGAATCGATTAAAAATGGCCTGGCATCAGAATGCGCAGGCCATCTTTCGGTTTGGATGTAGCGGCTAAGTTTTGCAGCTTCCGCTACTTCCATGCTCTGTGGTGTAAGTCGCACACCGGCTTTTGAAGCCGGAGGAGCGGAGTAACGACCCGCCAGATTCCGGTTTCAAGAAAAATCTGCATAGAGTCCTGATTTTGAAGACTGAATCCGATTCTAAAATCATTTTGAAAGCGGCGCGATGCCAACCACGCCATCCCATCGCGTCTTGAGTCAGAGGATAAATTTACTGAGGTCCGCGTTCTTCGCCAGTTCGGCGACCTGGTCGTTCACATAGGCCGCGTCGATGGTCACCGTTTCGCCGGACCGGTCGGAGGCGGAAAAGCTGACCTCCTCGACCAGTTTCTCCATCACCGTATGCAGGCGGCGGGCGCCGATGTTTTCGACCCCTTCGTTGATTTCCACCGCCAGGTCGGCGATGGCGTCCACCGCGTTGTCGGTGAAGTCGAGGGTCACGCCCTCGGTCTCCATCAAGGCGGTGTATTGGATCAAAAGCGATGCCTCGGTCTCCAGGAGAATGCGCTTGAAATCGTCGCGGGTCAGCGCCCGCAGGTTGACCCGGATCGGCAGGCGGCCCTGCAGTTCCGGCAGCATGTCCGACGGCTTGGACACGTGGAATGCGCCGGACGCGATGAACAGGATATGGTCCGTGTTGACGGGCCCGTGCTTGGTCGCAACCGTCGTGCCCTCGATCAGCGGCAAGAGGTCGCGCTGCACCCCTTCGCGGGAGACATCGCCGCCCTTGAGTTCGGAGCGGGCGGAAATCTTGTCGATCTCGTCCAGGAAGACGATGCCGTTGTTTTCCACGGCGTCGATGGACTCGTGGAGCACCCGGTCGTCGTCGAGCAGGTTGTCGCCCTCTTCCGCCAACAAAACTTCGTAGCTTTCGCCGACGGTCATGCGTTTCGGTTTCTGTTGCTGGCCGAAGGCCTTGCCCATGATGTCGTTCAGATTGAGCATGCCCATCTGCGCCCCCGGCATGCCCGGGATGTCGAAGGTCGGCAGGCCCATGTTGGGCGTTTCCGATACGTTGACCTCGATCTCCTTGTCGTTGATTTCGTTGTTGCGCAGCATGCGGCGGAATTTCTCCCGTGTGTCCTTGCCTGCCGTTTCGCCGACCAGGGCGTCCAGCACCCGTTCCTCGGCGCGCATCTCGGCCTTGGCCTGGACCTGCTTGCGCATGGCTTCGCGGGTCATGTGGATGGCGTTTTCCAGAAGGTCGCGGACGATCTGTTCGACGTCGCGGCCGACATAGCCGACCTCGGTGAACTTGGTCGCTTCGACCTTGATGAACGGCGCTTGCGCCAGCTTGGCCAGGCGGCGGGCGATCTCGGTCTTGCCGACGCCGGTCGGCCCGATCATCAAAATGTTCTTCGGCAGGACTTCTTCGCGCAAGGCATCGTCGAGCTGTTGGCGCCGCCAGCGGTTGCGGAGCGCAATGGCCACGGCGCGCTTGGCATCGGACTGGCCGATGATATGGCGGTCCAGTTCGGAAACGATTTCGCGGGGCGTGAAGCTGGAAGTTTGCAGCGCCGTTTCGGATTGGGTCATAGGGCCTCGATGGTCAGGGTTCCGTTGGTATAGACGCAGATGCCGGCGGCGATCTTCATCGCCCGCTCGGCGATCTGCCGGGCGTCAAGATCGTCGCGGTCGATCAGCGCCCGCGCCGCGGCCAAGGCGTAATTGCCGCCGGAGCCGATACCGATCAGACCGTCTTCCGGCTCCAGCACGTCGCCGGTCCCGGTCAGGACCAGGGAGACTTCTCCGTCGGCCACCGCCATCATCGCCTCCAGGCGCCGAAGGTAGCGGTCGGTCCGCCAATCCTTGGCCAGTTCGACACAGGCCCGGGTCAATTGCGTCGGATATTGTTCGAGCTTGGCTTCGAGCCGTTCGAACAGGGTAAAGGCATCGGCCGTCGCACCGGCGAAGCCGGCGATGACATTTCCGTCTCCCTCTTTTCCCGATCCGAGGCGGCGGACCTTCTTGGCGTTGGCCTTGATCACCGTGTCGCCGAGCGACACCTGGCCGTCGCCGGCGATGACCACGGCGCCGCCCTTGCGGACGCAAAGGATGGTCGTGCCGTGCCAGGCGGTGGGATCATTGTCCATGTGTTTGGTTCCGTCTGCCGCAGGGTCGCTTAAGGGGGGCGATGATAGGCAACCATTTGGTCCGGTGGAAGGGCCCGGTCAAGGGCCGGCGCCTCGCGGCCCTGCCCGCGGCGGCGGCCAATCAAAGGCCCGCCGCCGTAAAAAAACTGCAAAACGGAACACGGACTGATAAAAGACGGGCACCAACACCCACGGAGGACGGACCCATGGCCGATCGGACCGGCTCGGTCGAGCGCAATACCAAGGAAACTCAGATCAGGGTCGCCGTGAACCTGGACGGCACCGGCGTCTACGATATTTCCACCGGCATCGGCTTTCTTGACCATATGCTGGAACAATTGTCGCGCCATTCCCTGATGGACCTTGAAGTCGCGGCCCAGGGCGACACCCATATCGATTTCCACCACACCACCGAGGACACGGGCATCGCCATCGGGGAGGCCGTGAACCAGGCGCTGGGCGAACGCCTGGGCATCACCCGTTACGGCAATGCCCTTGTGCCCATGGACGAAACGCTCTCGCGCGTGGCCTTGGACCTGTCCAACCGGCCCTATCTCATTTGGCGGGTCGATTTCACCAAACCCAAACTGGGTGAGATGGACACGGAGCTGTTCAAGGAGTGGTTCCAGGCTTTTGCCCAGGCGGCCGGGGCGACGCTGCATGTGGAAAACCTCTATGGCGAGAACAACCACCATATCGTCGAAAGCTGCTACAAGGGCTTGGCCCGAAGCCTGCGCGAAGCCATCGCCATCGACCCGCGAAAAGCCGACGCCGTGCCGTCGACCAAGGGGACCTTGGGCGGCTCGCTGTAGTCCCGCGCGTCCGGCCCACTTCTGCCACTGCATTCGAGCGAAGCTTCCATGCGCGTCTATACTGTCCATCTTCGCCGTCACGGCCTGATCCCCGATCAGGACCTGGTCCTGGTGCGCGAGGGGTTTTCCTTTTGGGCCTTCCTGTTCACATTCGTTTGGGCGTTGTGGCACTGCATGTGGTGGACGGCATTGGGCCTGTTTATTGTCATGATGGCCGCGGGCCTTGGCGCGGAAACACTGCTGGGTTCGGGGCTCGGGTCTTTCGCCGTGACCCTGGCCCTCGCCCTTGCCATCGGTTATCTGGCGGGTGACTTGCGTTGTCGCGACCTCCAGGCCCGGGGTTTTGCCGAGGTCGGCGTTGTCGCCGCGCCGGATGCGGATGCGGCCCTGTTCCGTTTTCTCGATCAGCAACCGGCTCTGGCCCGGGACATTCTGGGCTCGGGATCCGACGCCCGGCTTTCGCGAGCGCCGGCGCCGTGACCCTGGCGATCGTCGATTACGGATCCGGTAACCTGCGCTCCGTCGCCAAGGCCTGCGAGCGGGTCGTCGCCGAGGCTGGGCGCCGCGATCTCGTGTCCGTCACCGCAGATCCGGAGGCCGTCGCTCGGGCCGACCGGGTGATCCTGCCGGGGGTCGGCGCCTTCGCCGATTGCCGATCCGGGCTGGAAGCGCTCGACGGTATGATCGAAGCGTTGATTGAGTTTGCGATCACCCGCGGCGGCCCGTTCCTCGGCATCTGTGTCGGTATGCAGCTGATGGCCCGCGAAGGCCATGAGTTCGGCCATCATCCCGGGTTCGACTGGATCGCCGGCGATGTCACCGCGCTGCAACCCGACGACCCCGCCTTGAAGATCCCGCATATGGGCTGGAACACGCTGCGCGTGACGGGGGCGGCCCATCCCGTCTTCGCCGGGATCGAAGATGGCCAGCACGCCTATTTTGTTCATTCATATCAGTTCACGACGGACGACCCGGGCCATACCCTGTTGCAGGCCGGCTACGGCGGGCCCGTAACGGCCGCCGTCGGCCGCGACAACCTGGTCGGCACGCAGTTCCATCCGGAAAAAAGCCAGGCCCTGGGCCTTCGGCTGCTCGGCAATTTTCTGGGTTGGACGCCATGATCTTTTTCCCGGCTATCGACCTGAAGGACGGCCAATGTGTCCGCCTGTTGAGGGGCGACATGGACCAAGCGACCGTGTTCAACGACGATCCGGCGACCCAGGCCCGGGCGTTCCAGGACGCGGGGTGCGCATGGGTTCACCTGGTCGATCTGAACGGCGCTTTCGCCGGTCAGCCGGTGAACGCCGGACCGGTCTCGGATATCTTGGCGGCGCTCGAAATTCCGGTGCAACTGGGCGGCGGCATCCGCACCATGGCGACGATTGATGATTGGCTCGCGCGAGGGGTGCGCCGGGTCATTCTGGGCACCGTCGCGCTGACCGATCCGGAGCTTGTCAAACAGGCCTGCAAGACCCACCCCGGGCGGGTCGCCGTCGGCATCGACGCACGGGGCGGCCGGGTCGCCACCGAAGGTTGGGCCGAGGTCTCGGAAATGACCGTCCTGGACCTGGCCCGCCGCTTCGGAGACGCGGGCGTCGCCGCGATTATCTTCACCGACATCGACCGGGACGGCGTCATGCAGGGCCCCAATGTTCCGGCCACCGTGGATTTGGCACGCGCTATCTCGATCCCGGTGATCGCGTCCGGTGGCGTCTCGTCGATGGACGACCTGCGTGCCCTGAAGGCCGCGGGCGGCGACCTCTTGGAGGGCGTGATCTCCGGGCGCGCCGTCTATGACGGCAAGATCGACCTGGCGCACGCGGTCGCGCTGCTGTCCGACAAGGCGGCGGGCGCATGCTGAAGACCCGGGTCATTCCCTGCCTCGACGTCAACAAGGGCCGTGTCGTCAAGGGCGTCAACTTCGTCGATCTGGTGGACGCCGGCGACCCGGTGGAGCAGGCGCGGGTTTATGACGCCGCCGGTGCCGACGAGCTGTGTTTCCTCGATATCACCGCCAGCCACGAAGACCGGGAGACGATCTTCGACGTGGTCGCGCGCACGGCCGAACAATGTTTCATGCCGCTCACCGTGGGTGGCGGGGTGCGCACGACGGATGACATCCGCAAGCTGTTGCTGGCCGGCGCCGATAAGGTTTCGATCAACACGGCGGCGGTCAAGAACCCGGCCTTCGTGCGCGAGGCCTCGGAAAAATTCGGTGCCCAATGCATCGTCGTCGCCGTCGATTCCAAACGGGTTGAAGATGTTGACAGCAAATCGGGGCATGAGATCTTCACCCATGGCGGGCGCAATCCCACGGGCATCGAGACGATTTCCTGGTGCGAGCGCATGGCCGATTACGGTGCTGGCGAAATCCTGCTGACTTCCATGGACCGGGATGGCACCAAGGGGGGCTTCGATCTGGATCTGACCCGGGCGGTGGCCGACGCGGTGCCTATCCCGGTGATCGCGTCGGGCGGGGTCGGCACCTTGGATCACTTGGTCGCCGGCGTGACCGAGGGCCATGCCTCGGCGGTCTTGGCGGCCTCGATCTTTCATTTCGGAACCTATTCGATCGGCGAGGCCAAGGCCTATATGCAGGACCACGGCGCGCCCGTAAGATTGGACTGACCGGCATTCGTCCGGGGGCCCAAGGAGCCACATGATGAGCCACGTATTGGACGATCTATTCGAGACCCTCAAGGGGCGCAAGAGTGCCGATCCGGAAACCAGCTATTCGGCCAAGCTGTTCGCCGGTGGCACGCCGTTGATCGCCCGCAAGGTCGGCGAAGAGGCGGTCGAGACCTCGATCGCCGCGTTGACCGAGGACAACGCCGCGGTGGTCAAGGAAAGCGCCGATGTTTTGTATCACCTGTCGGCGTTGTGGGCGCATATGGACATTGCCCCTGATGATGTTTGGCGGGAACTCCGGCGGCGCGAGGGAACGTCCGGCATTGAAGAGAAGAACAGTCGCAAAACCTGAAGCGGCCGTTGGCCGTCGAAAGTTGTTTTGCGCGAACAAATTGATAAAGAAGGGAAGGGGCCTGAGCCATGGCGTACGATCCTGAAAACATCTTCGCGAAAATCCTGCGTGGCGAGATTCCCTGCGACAAGGTCTATGAGGACGACCATGCGCTGGCCTTCAATGACATCAATCCGCAGCGCAAAGTCCACGTCTTGGTCGTGCCCAAGGGTGAGTACGAGGACTGGAGCAGCTTCGCCGCCAGTGCCAGCAACGCCGAAATTACCGGCTATGTCCGAGCCATCGGCGCCGTCGCCCAAAAGGTCGGCGTCGATGTCGACGGCTACCGTCTGATCGCCAATCAGGGGGAAAACGGCCATCAGGAAGTGCCCCATCTGCACGTCCATGTCGTCGGTGGCGAGCGGTCGGGGCCGATGCTGAAGCGCAAGGATTAGGGCGGCCGCAGGCTGTCGACAGTGGTTCCCCGACGAGCGAACCAACACAATTGACGGCTAGGCTGGGCGTGCGGCCACTGTGCCCCGCCCTGGCTGGATGCGCCGGAAGCTGACCGCTTCCGCGACGTGCATCCGGCCGACGCCCTCGGCGCCGTCCATGTCGGCCAGGGTGCGGGCGACGCGCAGCACCCGGTGATAGCCGCGGGCCGTAAGGCCCAGGTGCTCGGCCGCTTCCAAAAGCAACTTCCGGCCCGCGTCGTCCGGCCGGGCGACCTCGTCCAGCAACTCGCCGTCGGCCTGGGCGTTGGTGCGTATGCCCTCGGCGCCGACGGCACGGTAGCGGTCCCGCTGCATGCGGCGGACCCGGGCGACGCGGGCAGCGACCTCGGCCGAGCCCTCGGCGGGCGGCGGCAAGTCCATGTCGAGCGGGCTCACGGCCGGGACGTCGAGGTGCAGGTCGATGCGGTCGAATAGCGGCCCGGAAATTTTGTTTTGGTACTCCAGCGCGCATTTCGGCGCCCGTGAACAAGCCTGGGCCGGGTCATCCAAATAGCCGCAACGGCATGGGTTCATGGCGGCAACCAACTGGAACCGCGCCGGATAAGTGACATGTGCATTGGCCCTGGCGATGGCGGCGCGGCCACTTTCCAGGGGTTGGCGCAGGCTTTCCAGGGCGCCGCGTTGGAATTCCGGCAGTTCATCTAGAAACAGCACGCCCAGATGGGCGAGCGAGACTTCTCCCGGTTTGGCCCGGAGGCCGCCGCCGACCAAGGCGGGGAGGGAGGCGGAATGATGTGGCTCGCGGAACGGGCGGCGGTCCGACAGCCGGCCGTCGGTCAATTCGCCGGCGAGACTCTGAACCATGGAAACCTCGAGAATTTCCTCCGGTTCAAGCGGCGGCAGCAGGCCGGGCAGACGCCCCGCCAGCATCGACTTGCCGGCCCCTGGCGGGCCGGTCATCAGCAGATTGTGGCCGCCCGCGGCGGCAATCTCGAGGCCGCGCTTGGCCGTTTCCTGGCCCTTGATGTCGGCCAAATCCGGATAATCCGGCGATTGCTTCACTTGCCCGCGTGCCGCTGCCGGATCGGGCGGGGTCATGACTTGACTGCCCTTGAAATGGTTGACCAGGGCCAAAAGATTGGGGGCGGCCAGAATTTCATCCAAGCCGGCCCAGCTGGCTTCGCCGCCCTGGGTCGCCGGACAGATCAGGCCCAGGTCCCGCGCCCCCGCGTGGACCGCCGCGGGCAGGACGCCGGCCGCCGGCGCCAGGGCGCCATCCAACGCCAGCTCACCCAGTGCCAGATAGCCCGCCATGTCTTCCAGCGGCAGGACATCCATCGCTGTCAATAGGGCCAAGGCAATGGGCAGGTCGAAATGACTGCCTTCCTTCAACAGGTCGGCTGGCGCCAGATTGACGGTGATCCGTTTGGGCGGGAGGGCCAAGCCCATGGCATGCAGCGCGGCGCGCACCCGTTCGCGGCTTTCCGCCACGGCCTTGTCCGGCAGGCCGACCACGGAAAACGCCGGCAGGCCGGATGCCATCTGCACCTGGACATCCACGTCCAGCACGTCGAAGCCCTGAAAGGCAACGGTGGCGATGCGCGCGACCAATGAAATCCCTCCGGCTTTCTGACGTGACGAAGGCCAACGAATCACAGAGACCGCACGCCCTTGACGATTGATCTTAGTGGGGATGATCTCCCATGCCTAGTATGCCGCGACCGGCAAGGGTGCGTCACTTGCCGCGTTTTCGCGCAGGCCCGGCTTTCAGGTTGCGGTCCCAAAGCTTGAACAGCTTGTCCCAGCCCTCTTCCGCTTGGACCGGGGTATAGACGGCCCGCTCCGGGAACTGATAGCCGTGTCCCGTACCCTTGACCTGCTCGACCGTGGCTTTGGTCTTGGTTTTTTTCAGGGCCTTCCGCAGTTCCGCGACCACCGGGTCAGGTACGTGATCGTCGGTTTCAGCGAACAGGAACAACATCTCGCCCTGGATTTTGTCCAACGACAGATGCGGCGAATCGTCTTGGTCGGTGACGATGCCGACCCCGTACATGGAGGCGGCGGCCTTGATCCGGGTCGGGAAGCGGGCGGCGATGGTGGTGACGTAGCGTCCGCTCATGCAATGGCCCACGCAGCCGACCGGCCCGGGCGCGACTTCGGCGCGGCCATCCAGGTAGGCGAGGATGCCCGCCGTGTCGTCGGTGACGTCGGCGTTGGTCAGGCTGTTCATCGCCGCGCGAAACACCGCCGTCATGGCATCGGTGCGCCGGGGGGTGTCGAGGCGGATGGTGCCAAGCCGGTAATACATGTCGGGCAGGATGCAGAAGTAACCGTTCTTGGCGATCCGCCGTGCCATGTGCTTGAGCTCTTTTCGAAAGCCGGGCGCGTCCATGTAGAAGATGATCGCCGGATGCGGCCCGCCGTTTTCCGGGCAGGCGGTGAAGGCCGGCATGTGGCCGTATTTGGTGGTCACCTCGACCATGGCTTCGTTGAGCGGCATCGCGTTCTCCCTGTTCTCGTGCTGGCCGGCGCTAGAGCCGCGCCTCGATCGCGTCCCAAATGTCCGCTTCCAGCGAGACGCCGTCGAAGCGGTCGATTTCCTGCAGGCCGGTGGGCGAGGTCACGTTGATTTCCGTCAAATAGCCGCCGATCACGTCGATTCCGACGAATATCAGGCCGCGGGCCTTTAGTTCCGGCCCCAAGGCGGCGCATATCTCTTGCTCGCGTTCGGTCAGCTGCGCCTTTGCCGGCTTGCCGCCAACGTGCATATTGGAGCGTGATTCGCCGGCCGCCGGCACCCGATTGACCGCGCCCGCGACTTGGCCGTCGATCAGAATGATCCGCTTGTCGCCTTCGCGCACGTCGGCCAGGTAGGCCTGAACGATGATTGGTTCGCGGAACATTTCGGTGAACATTTCCAACAGCGAGTTCAGGTTTTCGTCGCCGGGCATCAAGTGGAACACGCCGGCGCCGCCGTTGCCATATAGCGGTTTAACGATGATGTCCTTGTGTTCGGTCCGGAAGGCCAGGATGTCGTCCCGATTGCTGGCGATCAGGGTTGGTGGCATGAATTCCTGGAATCGGTTGACGAACAGCTTTTCAGGTGCGTTGCGGACCTCGCGCGGATCGTTGACCACCAGGGTTCGCGGATGGACCTGCTCGAGCAAATGGGTGGCCGTGATATAGGCCATGTCGAAGGGCGGGTCCTGGCGCATCAGCACAACATCGACGTCTTCGGCCAGATCGACGGACCGTGTTTCGCCAAGGGAATAGTGATTGTCCGCTTCGCGCCGCACCTCAAGCGCCTGGGCCCAGGCGGTGACCCGACCATCACGATAGGACAAGTCCCCCGGCAGGTAGTGCAGCAAACCATGACCGCGGTTTTGGGCCTCCAACGCCAGAACGAAGGTGCTGTCGCCGTCGATGTCGATGGACGAAACATGGTCCATCTGGATGGCCACGGTAAGCGCCATGGGTTGGGTCTCCTTCGCGCGGGCGGGGCGGGCGTCATGGGCGGGTCGGGATGCGACCTACTGTAGCTTTGCCCGCAGTTCCTGCAACATCAATGACGCCTGGTAGCGATCGTCGCTTTCCGGGGCGAGCCGCAGATACTCTTCCAGGGAACGGGCGGCCTCGCCAAAGCGTTCAAGCTCGGCACTGATGATCGCCGTTTCCCGCCACAGCCGCGCCACCCGGGGGGCGATCTGGCGCATCAACTCTAGCGTCTCGGCCGCTTGAGCCATGTCGCCTTGTTGAATTTGACGCACCCGGATGTTGTCTTCCAGGCGCAGGACGACCCGGCGCGGGGACATTTCTCTCAAATAGCTCGGATCCAAGGCCCTGTCCTGACCGGTCGTCGCCGCGAGCAGGGCACGCAGGTCCGGGGCCTCAAGCGGCACCAGACTGTCGAAAGGGTCGATAATCCGCCGCGCACCGCCCGACGTCATGCGCAGAACGAAACGCCCCGGGAAATCGATGCCCACCAACGGCCAATCAAGCCGCGCACAGATTTCCAGGTAGAGGATGCCAAGGGCCACCGGTAGGCCGCGCCGGCGGTCGATGACGCGGCCCAGGTCGGCGGCGGCCAGGTCGTCGAAAACGCCTGCGCCGCCGCCATAGCCGTTGCGTCGGTTGGCGACCTGGGCCAGGGCCTCTCGGCGAATGTCGAGACCTCGGTCGCCTTCGATCGCCGCATCGGCGCCTGCATGGTGGCGAACCTCTTCGGTCAGTCGTGCGAGGTGCCGAAAGTAGGGGTCCAGTGCCCGACCGGGATGGCGCGCGGCCGAGAGCAGCAGCGCGGTTTCGGCCAGCGGCAGCCGGTCGTCCTCCAGCCGGCCGAACTCCGCCAGGCGGTTCCGGTCGTGCGCACCGACGTTCGGGTCGGTGTCCCCCACGGCTCAGGACGCCTTGTCCGTGGGTTTGGCCGGCGCCGGCGGCTTGACGCGTATATGATTGATTACGTCGCGGACCCGGGCCACCGAACGGGCATGGCCCAGGACACGGTCCAACTCGGCGGCGTCCTGGGCAATGCCGATCAAATAGACCCTGGCGTCGGTCGTGGTGATCCCGTAGTTGACCGCCTTGACGTTCTGGTCCAGGGTCAGCTTGGTGGTTAGCTGCGTGGTGATCCAGGTATCCCGGGCCGTGTCCTGAAGGTCTCCGGGGCCGACCGCAATCTCATTCAGAACCTGATCGACGCCTTCGACCTCCCAGGCCAGGCGAACGGCGGCAACCCGGGTCGCTTCCGTTTCGACGCGCCCAGTCAACAAAGCGCGGCGCTCATACACCTTGACACCGCCGACCACGGCAAGCCGTGACCCGGCGATCAGGTCATGGTTCAGCCACTTGGCGCGAATCCGGGTGGCCAGCGCCGTGTCGCGGGCGACGCCCTCGACGCCACGTTCGTCGAGCGCCGCGACGCCGACCGTTGCGCCGGCGCCGACGACCGCACTGGCGCAGCCAGCCAACAGCGTCAGGCAGATGAACGCGGCGGCGATCCGCTCTGCCAGCCCGCCCGCGGGAGACGCGTTCCAACGGCGGTTGGGGCCACATGGAGGGGACTCTGCTGACATAGAACCAATGACCATGATGCGCCTCTTATGATCAGGCTTGATGGCAATCCCGTGGCAGCGGTTCTGTCCAGCCGCGCCGTTTGCAATATCATGGCCATCCTATGCCGAGGCCGGGGGGCGGGCAATCGGGGGACGATCGATCGGCGGTGATCAAGGCAGGCCAGGGCGCCAGGCGTCTTCAAGATGGTGCAGCCGGAGGAACCGCGTCACCAGAATCAGGTCGAATCGCCAGTCCAGTCCGGCCAGGTCTGGTCGTGCCTGGACGAACGCCCGCGCCGCGGCTTCGATCCGCCGGCGCTGGGCCGGGGCAAGGACCTCCGGGGTTGCAAAGTCGTCCCGCCGGGCCTTGATTTCGACGAAGACCAGGATGGGACCGCGGCAGAGAACCAGATCGATCTCACCGACCTTGGTGCGATGGCGTCGGGCAAGCACCCGATAGCCCTTGAGACGCAAGCAGAACGCGGCGAGCGCCTCGGCCAGGCGGCCCAGCCGCTCCGCCCGTTGCCGGGATCGCG
>JANQIJ010000250.1 GCA_028282185.1 Rhodospirillales bacterium | reverse complement strand
GAAAACGGAAAAGGCAGCGTGTCAAGCCTGCTGCATCCAGCGCCCGGCGCTTTCCGGCAAAGGCCGCGGCGAGTAGCAGTCCGTCGCGATCTTCCTGGCGGATCACCAAATTGACGGCGTCCGCCGGCGGCACGACGCGGAAATGGTAGGACGCCTCCATGCCGATGAACGGCGAGACGTAGAGCGATTTTTCGCAGCTCTGGCGGATCACCGGTCGGTCGCCGCCGGTCACTGGAATGACATAGGTATGACGTTCCCTGAACGTGTTGCAGACCTCATAGAGGATCGCCGTCAGGCCGCCATCCCGGCGGTAACAGAAAAACACGCTCAACGGGTTAAAGGCGTAGCCGAACACCCGGGGATAACACAACAGGCGGATGGCGCCGCCATCAGGCGAAATCCCGGCCGCCCGCAGGCGGTCCTCGACCCAGGGACGCAGGGGTCCGCCGCTGGTCGGACCGTGGTCACGATCGTAAAACGCGAGCGGCGCGAACCGATTATGGCCGAACATACGGAACCGTCGATCCAAGGCCGGCAGTTCATCCAGATCCAGAAGCAGGGAGAACACGGCATAGCGAAGGCGGTGGCGCTTCGGACGTATCCGCTCGTGGACCACCGGTCCTTCGTAGATCGCGGATTTGAGCGTCATTCGGCGGCCGCCTTTACCGGCGGGTCGAGAACGATCCGCCCGCTTTCCCCGGCCACGTTCCAGGGCCGCTTCAAACCGCTCAGTTGTTCCGCCACGGCAAGTCCCGACTGCAGGCCGTCCTCATGGAAGCCGTAACCGAAGTAGCTGCCGCAATACCAGGTACGGCGATGGCCCTGCAGCGACCAGAGTTCTTGTTGAGAGGCCAAGGCCGCGCGGTCGAAATAAGGATGGCTGTATTCGAATACGCGGATCACCTTGTCCGGCACCGGTTTACGCACCGGGTTCAAGGTGACGAACAGGGGGGCGGACGGGTCCAGCGACTGCAGCCGGTTCATCCAATAGGTAACACAGAGCGGCGGCCGGGCTGGGTCCTGACCGCCCGGCGAACCATCGGTACCGGCGTCACGCCCGATAAAGTTCCATGAAGACCATACCCGGCGGCGTTTGGGCATCAACCGGGCGTCGCGATGCAAAACCGCCCGGTTGGCCGTGTATCGCCATTCGCCCAAGAGGCGCCGCTCCATCGGGTCCGCGTCGGCCAAAAGTCGGAAGCTCTCGTCCGCATGGGCCGCCAGGACGACATGATCATGGCGGCGGATATCGCCGTCGGTGTCCTCGACCAGCACATGATCGACTTCGCGCTTGATCGATCGCACGCCGCCGAACCGGATACGCGCCTTGTAGGGCTCGGTCAGTCGCCTGACGTACTCGCGGCTGCCGCCTTCGACCGTCCGCCACTGCGGCCGCTCCTTAATCAGCAGCAGCCCGTGGCTGTGGAAAAATCGAATGAAGGCCTTGGCGGGATAGGCACGCATTTCCTCCGCCGTGGTCGACCAAATGGCGGCCCCCATGGGCAGCAAATGATCGGCGATGAAGCTCTCGCCATAGCCGCCGGCGCTCAGGTAGTCGGCCAGGCTGACCTCTTCGCCGCCCGATGCCTTGAGGAACTGCGGGGCCTCGCGATAAAACCGCAACAGATCGCGCATCATCCGCCAGAATCGGGGCCTGGCAATGTTCCGCCGTTGACCCAACAGGCCGTTCAAATCCGTGCCCGCGTACTCGAACCCGCCCCCTTCCAGCGACGCGGCGAAAGACATTTCCGATGCCTTCGTCGGCACGTCCAAATGGTTGAACAAGGCCGTCAGGTTGGGATAGTTGCGCTCGTTGTAGACAATGAAGCCGGTATCGACCGGCGTCGATCCGTTTTGCGCGGGGGCGTCAACGGTGTTCGAATGGCCGCCGACGCGGTCATTCTTCTCGTAGACGGTAAGGTTATGTCCTTGATCGAGAAGCCAAGCGGCGGACATGCCGGCAATGCCGGTGCCGATCACGGCGATGTCTAGGCGCGGCGAATTGGAAGGCTGGGAGTGGCGCACGGGGATTCTCGTGAAATAGCCTCAAATAATGGCTTGATGACGGGTCAAAGTTACTGTCTTTAAGTTGTTTACGGGGTCTGTCCCTCGTTGGATCACGCGCGGCAATAAATCGGGGCTGGGCATGATCCGCCGATGGGATCGATGCGTAGGAAGGGCATGGAGACTTGTCTGCCCATCCAGCACGCTGCCCCGTCGGAACCGACGGCGGGCACGCCCTTTGCATGGCCCTTGCCGTTTCAAAAGTCGAAGCGGGTGGAGCGTCAACGGGTGAATTCGGTGCCAAACGAGACGGCCGATCAGGTGGCGATGACAGCGCCGGAAACATCAGTTGAAGCCTTGAACGCCATGCTTCTGGCCGTCGCCGTCGGTCAGGACCGCGCCGCCTTCCGCGGCCTGTTCGACCATTTCGCACCCCGGCTCAAGGCTTTCGTCAGGCGCCAGGGAACGGACCCGCAAATGGCCGAGGAAGTGGTCCAAGAGACGATGGTCAAGGTCTGGCATAAGGCCGGGCAGTTCGACCCGGCCAAGGCCTCGGCCGCGACCTGGGTGTTTACCATCGCCCGGAACATGCGGATCGACCATTTGCGCAAGGCCAACCGACCGGAACCGGACTACAACGACCCTGCCTTCGTGCCGGATGCGGAGCCCGGGGCCGTCGACCGGATTTCAAGGGATCAAGAAGCCGGACGCCTGCACGCGGCGTTGACGGTTCTGCCCGAAGAACAACAAGCGGTCCTGAGACTCGCCTTTTTTGAAGACAAGGCCCACGCGGAAATCGCCGAGGAACTCGGCATTCCCCTGGGCACGGTAAAATCCCGCATTCGCTTGGCGTTCAAGCGCGTGCGGTCCGAAATTGGAGAAATCCGATGACCATCACACATCACCCGAGCGAAGAACTGCTTCTGGATTACGCCACGGGCGCCCTGGGCGAGGCCTGGAGCCTAGCCGTCGCGACCCATCTGGCGTTGTGCCCGGTTTGCCGCCAAACCGTCACCGAAATGGAAGCCATCGGCGCCGGTCTGATGGCGCGGCTGGAAACCGAGCCCGTGGCCGACGACGCCTTCACCGACGTGTTGGAGCGGATCGACGCGCCGCTGGCCCCGCCGGCGCCCGCCCCAGCACCCCCGCCGGTTCGCGCAGCCGGCACCAAACCACTTCTGCCGCAGCCGTTGCGCGATTACGTCGGCGGCGACGTGGCGCATCTGAATTGGCAACGTCTTGGCCTCGGCGCCTATCAGAAATTGATTCCCACGGCCGGCGGTTCGACCGCGCGCCTGCTGCGGATACCGGCGGGCCAGCCGGTGCCGGAACACGGTCATCGTGGCCTGGAACTGACACTTGTCCTGGATGGCGCGTTTTCCGATCAAACCGGCTATTACGGTGCCGGCGATTTCCAGGAAGCGGACGACAACCTTCAGCACCAGCCCCATGCCGCGCCGGACACGGATTGCATCTGCCTTGCCGTGACCGAGGCACCGCTCAAGTTCAAGGATCTGTCGGTCCGCCTGGTCCAGCCGTTGTTGGGAATCTAGAGCGTGTCATGCTCTGGCCTCGGGCGACGTCGCCACGATCAAGGGCCGCTCTCGGGCGGGCTTCTTCGTTCGCGGGATCCGATGAAAGGTCAGAAAAGCCAGACCGCGCCGAGGCAGATCACCACGGCCACGGTCACGGGCGCCCGCAGTTTCGGGTACCAGGCCGGCGCGATGCCGGCCGCGGCCGTCCGCCAATCGACGGCCAGCATGGCCGGAAAACAAGCGATCAGCAGCAAAAGGCCGCTCTCCGCCGGCAGCAGCAACGCCGCCCATCCGAACAACGGGGGGACGGTGGAGAGCACCAGCAAACCGCCGGCCCGCTCAGGCGCGGGCCGGCCGGAGACGATCGTCATGCCCCACAGAATCCCGCCCAGGAACGACAGAATCACCGCGCCATAACCCCGCAGGGCCAAATGCATCTCAGCCACCGTCAACGGCAGGTTTTGCAGATCAAGGACCAGCCCACCGGCCAGGGCGGCGAAAGGGATCACACCGGCCGCGGTCAACCAGACCGCAGCCGGCGGCGGGCGGCACGTTTCGGACGAGGACACCGGATATCTAGTCCGACTTGGGGAGAACAGCTTCGACGGCCTTGACCATCCGGTTGGACAGGGGCGAGGTCGGGGTAGAAAACCAATCGACCAGACGGCCGTCCGGCGCCACCAGATACTTATGGAAGTTCCAGCGCGGCTTGGCGGCAAAGCCGAGTTCCTTGCCCGCCCATTTGTAGAACGGATGCGCGCCGTCGCCCTTCACACGGACTTTTTCGGTCAGCGGAAAGTCGACACTGAAGTTGACTTCGCAGAACTCCCTGATCTCCGCCGCCGTGCCCGGTTCCTGACCGCCGAAATCGTTGGACGGCACGCCCAACAGGACAAACCCTTTGTCGCGATAGCGCGACCACAAGGCCTGCAGGTCGGCGTACTGGCCGGTGAATCCGCATTGGGAGGCGGTGTTGACGACGAGCACCGCCTTGCCTTTCAGCGATGCCATGGGCAGGGGCTCGCCTTCGATCGAGACGAAGTCGAAATCGTGGGCGGTTCGGGATTGTTCGGTGCTTGCCATAAGGCCCCCCGGGATCAAGAGCGTCAACGCGAGGATCAAAAAACGGGTAAGGTGGCGGGCCATCAAGACCTCCCTTGCGGAACGGCGCCGGCCCGGCGTTGCAGCCAGGGCCGCAGTTTCAAAAACATGTCATAGGCACGGTCCAACAGCCAGCTTAAGGGCGCCAGGGCGAACAGCCGTCCGGCCGCGCGAAACGCCGGCAGGGCCGCCCACAGCCGCTGGAAGGCGCGCCCACCGGTGATCACGCGACCCGCGCCGTCGACCACGTGAAAGCGCTTGAGAGCCGCCGCCCGAGTAATCCCCGGCGCAACCGAACCCGGGTCTTCTTGACTGACGTCGATCCAACGCAGGTCGTCGGCGCCCCGGCGACGGCGGTAGAACGCGATCTCCCGGCGGCACAGCGGACAGGCACCGTCATAGAGCACGCAAAGCCGGTCCGCCTGAGCCGCCGGCGCGGCGCGGCGCGATATCGTCGAAGCCGCCATGGCCGTCAAACCTCCTGCCCGCGAAGCGGCGGATGCATTTTCTTGAGGGCACGCAGGTATTCGTCCCGAGTCAACCGACCGTCACCGTTCAGATCGAGCTTGGCGAAATCCATCAGCCATTCCTGATGCGCCGCCGCGGCCCGCTCTTCGCGGGTGACGATGCCGTCGCCATTGCCGTCCATCATGCGGAAGAACACCCGGCCCACGCGCTCCATGGACCCTTCGGCGAAGGACGGGGCGAAGCCGCCCAGAGGCGGTTGCATCGGGGCGGAGCCCGGCCGGTCAGCCGAGGCCGGCGCGCCAAGCGCCGAAACAGTCAGGATAGCGGTAGAAACCAGCGTCGTCTTGATCATGTTGATCATGGGGCGCCTCCGGCGGGCTTGAGAAATGGGGCGGGGTTTGTCCCTTTTTACGCGGCCCGGCGCGGCCCGGATCATTCACCCGGCTAAGGCAGCACCTCCTGCCCGTCCCAGGCGAACAGGCGCCCCGAGGCCGTGGGACCGGCGCCATCGATCACCGACATCAAGGCCCCGGCCGATCGCTCGGGCGTGAACAACCCCCCGGCGGCGACGTTGCGCCGGAAGGGTTTCGACAGACCCGTATCGACGGTCCCGGGATGCAGCGCCAAACAGACGGCGTCGGGATTTCGATGCGTCAGTTCGACAGCCAGCGTTCGGATGATCATGTTGAGCGCCGCCTTCGACGCGCGATAAGCGTGCCATCCGCCGGCACGATTGTCCGAGATGCTGCCGACCCGGGCGCTCAAGGCCGCGAAAGCGGTTTTGCGGCCCTTGGCAAGACGAGGCAGGAAATGTTTGGCCACGAGGGCGGGACCGACGGTGTTGATGCGGAACGTCCGCTCCAAAGCCGCGCCGTCGAGCGCCCGCCACGTCTTTTCCGGCTGCAACCGGTCGCCATCGTGGAGCAGGCCGGTGGCGACCACGACCAGGTTCAGCGGGGCACCATCGCCGGCCGTCGCCGCGGCCTCGGCAACCTTGGCCTCGTCGGTGATATCGAGCGGGAACCAGGCCACGCCCGTGGGCATCGCCGCCGGCGCTTGGCGGGAATAGGCATCAATGCGCGCGACAGTCGGCAGGGCGGCCAATCGAGCGACGAAGGCGCCGCCTAATCCACCGCTGGCACCGATGACGCATACCCGCAGATCCGGCCCCAGGCTCGGCAAGGCGGGGTCGCCGTTAAGCCGCATGGCCGGCGCTCGGGTCATGGTTTCGGGGGGCAGAGTCAAATCGGACATGGTTCCGGTCCTTGAGCGTGCACGGCCGCGGGCGGAGGTCTTGTTTGGTACGTGGCGGTTGGACGATTGGTTCACCGCGGGCCGCGCACCAGCCAAGTGAAGAGGGCGCCGAGGTTTCGTCCTTGCCGCCGGAACGCCGCAAGCGGCCTGTCAAAATGACAAGGAAAATAGCCATGGTCACGGGATCGAAACAAAATTTCGTTCACCCCGACCATCATGGTCACGATCTGTCCCCGTCCCGGCGAAACCCGACAGATGCAATCCCGCCCGCCCTGGCATGTCCTTTGCTCCATTTCATTTCGATATCGAAAATAAAATGCTCGAAATTCAATAAAGGAGCCGTCCGATGACGACCAAGCGCATTCTCTGTATCGACGACGATCTGTCCCTGCTCAAGGTTCTGGAAACCCGCCTCGGCATCGGCGGTGGCTTTGACGTCATCACCGCCGATAGCGCCGAAGCCGGCCTGAAACTGGCGCGAAAGCGCAAGCCTGATGCGATCCTGCTGGACTGGTCGATGCCGGGACTGAGCGGGTTGGAGGCCCTTAAGCTTTTGAAGAGCGACGGCAAAGTGACCTGGATCCCGATCTTCATGCTCACCGGGCGGACCAAGATGGAAGACGTCGAAACCGCGCTGGACGATGGCGCGCTCGGCTATTTCACGAAACCGGTGAACTACGACCTGATCATCACCCGCCTGCGGCGGACCCTCGAAACCCGGGCCGGCTGAACCGCCGTCTCGGAACCTCGCCCGCCAAGCGCTCCCCAAGACAAGCCCCCAGCGAACGGAAGGAGAAAAGACATGCAACGCAAAAAGTTCTCGACAACCCGGTTCCGGATGATGAGTCTCGCCGCCGGCACGGCGATCAAGCTCTGCCTTCTGGCGATACCGGCGACGGCTGCCGGGACCGCGGACAAGGTCCACCTGTTCGGCATCGTGCCGCAACAATCGGCTTCGCGCCTGGCCCAGATCTGGGTACCGATGCTCGATCGGCTTTCCCAGGAGACAGGCCTGACCATCCGCTTCGCGACGACCAAGGACATCCCGACCTTCGAAGCCTGCCTGGCCCAGGGCGCCTATGAATTCGCCTATATGAATCCGTACCACTATACGGTCTACAGCAAGGTGCCCGGCTATCGGGCCTTCGCCAAGCAGGCGAAGAAGAAGCTGCGCGGCATCCTGGTCGTGCGCAAGGACAGCACGGCGCGGTCGATCGACGACCTGGACGAATCGGAACTGGCCTTCCCCTCGCCCGCGGCCTTCGGCGCCAGCGTCCTGCCGCGCGCCGAGATGCGGGCCAAGGGCATCGCCCACCGGCCCAAATACGTGAAGTCGCACGACAGCGTCTATCGCGCCGTGGCCGCCGGCATCTATCCCGCGGGGGGCGGCGTGCTCAGGACCTTCGGCAACATCGGCCCGGACCTGCGCGACCAACTGCGGGTGATCTATCGGACCGATGCCTACACGCCCCACGCCTTCGCCGCCCATCCGGCCGTGGCGGCAGCCGACCGCGACCGCGTCGCCCAGGCGATGGTCCAGCTGGGTGTGGCCGGTGGCGCGTTGATGACGTCGCTCGGTATGAAGGGGATCGCGGCGGCCGATGACGCCGATTGGAACGATGTTCGCGCCCTGGGCCTGACCAAGGATCAGACCGAGATCGTCAACAGCGGAGGCGTGCAATGTCGTTCCGATTGAAAACCGTCCTCGGCATCGCCGTCATCGAGATCGCCCTTTTGGCGATCTTGGTGATCTCCGGCCTGCATTACCTGAGCACGTCCAACGGGGATCAGCTTTTCGACCGGGCCAGGACGACCGCGCAACTGTTCGCAACAATGACCAGCGACGCCGTCGTCGCCATGGACCTGGCGACCCTGGACGTGCTGGCCGAACAAACCGCGAGCAATCCCGGCATCGTCTATGTCCGGGTGCGCCACGGCAACGGCCGGGTGCTATCGGCTCGGGGCGATGCCGAGGCTTTAGCGGCGCCTTTCGCGGAAGACGGGTCCACCGCTGACGCGGCCGGCGATCAGCGGCTTGACGTGTCCCATCCGATC
>JANQIJ010000110.1 GCA_028282185.1 Rhodospirillales bacterium | reverse complement strand
TCGTGAACAGGCGGCACGCAAGGACGCCGATGACGAAGGTGGCTCAGGGCTTCGTCACGGCCATCGTTCAACGAAGTCTCCGCATCGCGGACCAACGGTCGCGACAGCAGCGCGTCGAGCCAGGCCAGTCGATCCTGCGGAGACAGGGCCGTCAGGTCCGCCGTTGCCGCGCTGCCGCCATCCACGGGATTCTCTGATGGTGGCGACGTGCCGTCAGGGGTTGACGGATCGGCGGCCAACAGATCGGCCAAGGGGTCGTCTTCCTGTGCTGCGGGCGGTGCCGTGCCGTCGTCCAATTGGGCCAGGGCTTCATCCAAGGCGTCTTGCGGAGCCGGCGCGTCGGCAATGGCCCGCGGCAAGTCGGCTTCGGGCAAGTCCGGCTGTGCCGACCGCAATCCCGGGTCGCTGCTCGCGGCGATCCGGTCGAGGTCGCTCAGGCTGTCCAGGTCGTCAAGGGAACCTGGCAGGGGGCCGGGCGCCGCGTTTGCCGTCTCGGGGGCGTCGGCCGGGCCCGCCGTTCCCAGGTCATCGGCGGGCCGAGATTGGCCCTCGGCCAGCGCGGTTTCGGCTGCCGGGTCGCCCGGCGTCGTGTCGGGATTGGGCGGTGTCACCGGTTCCGCCCGGTCCGCCGGCTCCTTGGACCCGCCGAACAGCCCGCCGATCCAATCGGCGGCGCGTGCCAAGAGGCCTTTCTTCTCTGCCGTCGGAGGCTGCACCGACGGTTCGGCTGGCGCCGCCGCCGCCGGCTTGGTTTCGGTTGCCGGGGCCGGGGCATCTTCCAGTTTTTCGGCCAAGGGACCGGGCATCTGCTCGGCCGGCGGTTGGGCCAAGGGATCGCCCGGATTCGAAACGGCGGTGACCGGGTCGGCAGGCGAAGGCCCGAACTGTGGCGACGGGGCGGCAGCCGCCTCGGATCGGTCATCGGTTGGGTCGGCCAGTGGATCTGCTGGGGGGAGGGCGGTGGTTTCGCTCAAGGGATCTTCCGCCGGTTCGTTCAGGGCCTCATTCAGCGCGTCGTTCAGCGGATCGGTGGCGATCTGCCCAGCGCCATCCTCCGGCAGGTCGGGGTCGGCAACCGGATTGGGATCGGCGTCGGCAATTTCCGGCGTGCTTGCCAATGGGGTATCGCTGGGTGGGCGGCGGAACGACAACAGGAAATGGGCGATCACATGGTGGCCCAGGCGGACCGCGACCTGCGGCGCCGAAAGCCCGTCGGCGTTGCGCAGCCGCGGGTCCGTACCGCCGTCGACGATCCGCTTGACCGCGTTCAGGTCGTTTGCCCGGATGGCCTCGAACAGCGCACCGCCGGGGTCCGACGCCAGCGCGCCGGGGGCACCCAGGCAGCCTGCCAGGACCGCCGCCGCGACCGCCCGGCGGAAACCGATGCTTTGCCGTGGATCTTGGCCCGTTGCCATCGCCCTATGCCCCTATGCCCGCATCCCAGGATAGCATTGCCGCGTCATCGCGCCAAAGCGTCGCCCGGTGGCGGGGGTTCCGTTTCGAATCTCACCCGACAATATGGCCAATTTACGGTAAACAGGGGGTTAACTCACTGAATCGACGACGCATTTGCCGATTGGACAAAGTCGCTCCGAACTTGGCGGTTCAGTTCTAGGCCGCGGTCCGGGCAGCGGCGTCCGCGCGGATCATGTCGGCGGCCTTCTCCGCGATCATGATCGCCGGCGCGTTGGTGTTGCCCGAGGTGATGGTCGGCATGATCGAGGCATCGACGACGCGCAGGCCGGTGAGGCCATGAACCGACAAGCGATCGTCGACCACGGCCATGGGACCGTCGCCCATCTTGCAGGTGCCCACCGGGTGGAAGATGGTCGTGCCGATTTCCCCCGCCGCACGGGCCAGATCCTCGTCCGAAGTCAGATGCGCCCCCGGGCGGAATTCCCCGGGGCGGAACCGGGCCAGCGCGGGTTGCGCCGCGATCCGCCGGGTCAGGCGCAGGGCGTCCGCCGCGACCCGGCAGTCCCCCGGAGTCGACAGGTAATTGGGTTGGATCGCCGGCGGGTCGAACGGGTCTGCCGATTTGATGCGCACATGGCCGCGGCTTTCCGGGCGCAGGTTGCAGACGCTGGCCGTGAAGGCGGGAAAGGGATGCAGCGGCTTGTCCCAGGAATCGAGCGACAGAGCCTGGACATGGTATTGCAGGTTCGGCGTTTCCCGGGATGGGTCGGATTTTGCGAAGGCGCCCAAGGTCGACGGCGCCATGGACATGGGGCCCGAGCGGAACAAAGCGTATTCCAGGGCGATCCCCATCTTGCCCAAAACCGATCCCGCCCGCTGGTTCAAGGTCACCGTGTCGTGGACCCGGAACACCGGGCGGATCTGCAGGTGATCCTGAAGGTTCTCGCCGACCCCTGGCAGGTCGTGCCGCACCTCGACCCCTAGATCGCGGAGCAGGCCGCCCGGCCCGATGCCGGAGAGTTGCAGAATCTGCGGAGAGCCGATGGAACCGGCGGACAGGATGACTTCGCCGCGACACTGCACGCCGGCGTCCTGGCCGTCGATCCGCAGGTCGAGGCCCGTCACCCGGCGGCCGTTCAGGCGCAACTTTTTGACATGCGCCCGGGTGACGATCTCCAGATTGGCCCGGTCCTTGGCCGGTGTCAGGAACCCCTTGGCCGTGTTCCAGCGCAGGCCTGAACGCTGATTGACATGGAAATAGCCGCAGCCCTCGTTGTTGCCCTTGTTGAAGTCGTCGACCTTGGGGATTCCCGCCTGTTCGGCGGCGTCGCGGAAGGCGTCCATGATTTCCCATTTGACGCGCACGTTCTCGACCCGCCATTCGCCGCCTTCGCCGTGGAATTCGTCGATCGGGATGGCGGCCTGGTCCTCGGACTTCTTGAAGTACGGCAGCACATCGTCCCAGCCCCAGCCCGTATTGCCTAATTGCCGCCAGTGATCGTAATCGCGGGCCTGGCCGCGCATATAGATCATGCCGTTGATCGATGAACAGCCCCCCAGCACCTTGCCGCGCGGATATGACAATGCGCGCCCGCCCAGACCCGGTTCGGCCTCGGTCTTGAAGCCCCAGTCGGTGCGCGGATTGCCCATGCAAAACAGGTAGCCCACGGGGATGTGAATCCAATGGTAATTGTCGCGCCCGCCGGCTTCCAACAGCAGAACCCGCTTGTCCGGATCGGCGGACAGCCGGTTGGCCAGGACACAGCCCGCGGTGCCCGCGCCGACGATCACGTAATCGAATTCCCCCAGATCGCGCATCCGCGCCGCCTCTTGTCGTTTTGCCGGCCTCTGCGTTTTCGCCGACCCTTGCCCTGTCGCCGAAATCCGGGCTTAGCCGCCGAACAGGCCGAAGAAACCCTTGCGCTTCTTGCCGCGGCCGAGGGACGACAGCGGCCGGCGCATGGCGATCGCCTCGATGATGCGGAACTGTCCGCCGGTCAAGCGGCCAAAGCGGCAGCCGAGCCCCGTGGTCGCGTAATCGACGCGCGCGACCTCGGCCGGCGCGCCAAGGGGGACCCGTCCTTCATCCTTCGTGCCCACATGGGTGACGGTGAACTTCTGGCCGGGGCGCAGCTTGCCCACCGCCTTTTCCAGGCGAAACCCGCCGACGCTCAAATCGCCGACGGGATATTTTGTGCCGCCGACCACGAAATAGACGCCGTCGGACACCAAACGGACGTCGCGCCGTTTGTTGTCGTCCTTGTAACCGGCGAACTTGCGGGTCGACATGGAGCGCCTCGAAACATCTAAACTCCCTAAGCTTACTCCCGTTGACGTCCATTGGTGAACAATCCAGTTGCCGTCCCCCATCAGGCGAAACCGGCGGCCTTTCCACTGGCCCGGTGGGCCGGGGCGCTGATAAGCTACGCTTCGAACTTGGGCAGAGGGTGGGATTCTCGATATGACACGGACGCTGGTGGTAACCTTTATCGCCGATGACCGGCCGGGTCTGGTCCAACGCATGGCGCAAACCGTCGCCGACAACGGCGGCAACTGGCTGGACAGCCGCATGGCGCAGTTGGCCGGCAAGTTCGCCGGCGTGGTGCTGCTCGAGGTCGCCGCCGATGACGGCCGGAACGGCGGCCTGGAAACGGCGCTTGCCGGTCTTCGCAGGGAGGGCTTTCATCTGACCGTCGAGGCCTCGGAAGAAATCGCCCGGGCTTCGGGCCAGGTGTTCGATCTGGAAATCCTGGGTCCCGATCAGCCGGGCATCGTCCGCGAGATTTCCCATTGCCTGGTCGAACGCGGCATCGGCGTCGAGGAAATGGAGACCGACATCCGCGAAGCGCCGCATGCGGGCGGTACGCTGTTTCACGCCCATGCACGGGTGCTGGCGCCCGACGGTGTCGGCGATGCGGAGCTGCGCGATGCCCTGGAGGTTCTGGCCGGAACCTTGATGGTCGATATTTCGCTCGGCAAGGTTTTGTAGCGCATTCGACGCGGCGGCCCGTTGACCATCGACGGCGATGGCGCGGCCGCTTGACCAACTTCTTGGGAGACCCACCATGGAATTGAAGATGACCAACCGCAAGGCCCTGATCACCGGGGGCAGCATGGGGCTCGGCCGGGCCATCGCCCGCGCTTTTGCCGGCGCGGGCGCCGACGTCGCCATCGTCGCCCGGCGGGCTGAGGTCCTGGAGCAGGCCAAGGCCGAAATCGAGGCGGCGACGGGACGGACCGTCCTGCCGGTGGCCGCCGACGTGTCCACGGCGTCGGGATGCGAAGCCGCCTTCGCCGCCGCTGTCGACGGCTTCGGCCGGGTCGATGTCCTGGTCAACAACGCCGGGTCGTCGGCCCGCGCGCCGTTTACCGAAAT
>JANQIJ010000063.1 GCA_028282185.1 Rhodospirillales bacterium | reverse complement strand
GGTCCATACGGGCGACGCGGGGTTCCTCGACCCGGACGGACATCTCAAGATCATCGACCGGGCGAAGGACGTGGGCAAGCTCAACGACGGCACCTTGTTCGCGCCCAAGTATCTCGAGAATAAGCTCAAGTTCTTCCCCTATGTTTCCGAAGCGGTGACCTTCGGCAACGAAAAGGACTACGTCGCTACGTTCATCAACATCGATCTGGAAGCGGTCGGCAACTGGGCCGAACGGCGGGGCCTGGCCTATACGGGCCATACGGACTTGGCCTGCCGGCCGGAAGTCATGGAACTGATCCGCGACTGCGTCAACCGGGTCAACACCGACCTGGCCGAAGACGCCAACCTGTCGGGATCGCAGATCAAGCGGTTCTTGATCTTGCACAAGGAACTGGACGCCGACGACGGCGAATTGACCCGGACCCGCAAGGTACGGCGCAATGTGATTACCGAACGCTACGGCGACCTGATCGCGGCACTCTACTCGGGCGCCGAGAGCTGCCCGGTAGAGGCGACGGTGACCTTCGAGGACGGGCGCACGGACACCATCCGGGCGGACGTCAAGATCGGCGAGGCGGAAACCACGGCGCCCACGCGCCAGGCCGCGGAATGAGGATGCAGAGCTGATGCCCGAAGGTCATACCGCGCAGCATCGGCAAGTCGGTGACGTCATCATGAAGGTGGAGGACGTGTCTCTCTCCTTCGGCGGGGTGCGGGCGCTGGACAATGTGTCCTTCGACGTGCGCGAGCACGAAATCCTGGCGATCATCGGCCCCAACGGGGCCGGCAAGTCGTCCATGCTGAACTGCATCAACGGCTTCTACCACCCGCAGGAAGGCTCGATCTATTACAAGGGCAACCGGCGCGACACGGCGAAGACCTTCGAGGCGGCGGAAGAAGGCATCGCCCGCACGTTCCAGAACATCGCCCTGTTCAAGGGCATGTCGACGCTGGACAACATCATGACCGGCCGGAACCTGAAGATGAAAAAGCACCTGTTCTGGCAGGCGCTTTATTTCGGGCCGGCGCTCAAGGAAGAAATGGAGCACCGGGCCAAGGCGGAAGAGGTCATCGATTTCCTGGAAATCGAGGCGATCCGCAAGACGCCCGTGGGGCGCCTGCCCTACGGCCTTCAGAAACGGGTCGAACTGGGCCGCGCCCTGGCGGCCGAGCCGGACCTGTTGCTGCTGGACGAGCCCATGGCCGGCATGAACTACGAGGAAAAAGAGGACATGGTCCGCTACATCCTCGACGTGAACGACGAGTTCGGCACAACGATCATCCTGATCGAGCACGACATGAGCGTGGTGATGGACATCTCGGACCGGGTCATCGTCCTCGACTACGGCAAGAAACTGGCCGAGGGCACGCCGGACGAGGTCAAGGGCAACCAGGACGTGATCGACGCCTATCTGGGCGTCAGCCACGATTGAGCGCGGACGGGGAAAGGACACGGCCATGGAATTCCTGCACGCGATCTTCGTCGCACCCTTCGTCGACATGTGGACGGATCCGTTCTTCCTGGCCGAACTGATCCTCGTCGGGCTGTCCACCGGGGTCATGTATTCCCTGGTGGCGTTGGGTTTCGTGCTGATCTTCAAGGCCTCGGGCATGTTCAACTTCGCCCAGGGCGCCATGGTGCTGTTCGCGGCACTGACGCTGGTCGGCCTGATGGAAAAAGGCGCGCCCGTCTGGCTCGCCTTGATCGTCACCATGGGCGTCATGGTGGCCCTGTCCTTCGCCGTCGAACGCTGCATGCTGCGCTATCTGGTCAACCAGGAAGGCCTCATCCTGTTCATGGCGACCATCGGCTTGAACTTCGTGCTCGAAGGCGCGGGTCAGTTGATGTGGGGATCGGACGTGAAGCGCCTCGACATCGGCATTCCCGACAGACCCATGGACATCCTGGACGGCAAGATCCTGTTGAACACCTTCGACGTCACCGCCGCGGTGATCGGCGCGATCCTGGTGATTTCGCTTGCCGTGTTCTTCCAGAAAACCGCCATGGGCCGGGCGCTCAGGGCCGTCGCGGACGACCACCAGGCGGCGCTCTCCGTCGGCATCCCGTTGAAGACCATATGGATCACCGTCTGGACCATCGCCGGGATCGTCGCGCTGGTCGCCGGCATCGTCTGGGGCTCGAAATCGGGGGTCCAGTTCTCCCTTGCCCTGATTGCCTTGAAGGCGCTGCCGGTGCTGATCCTGGGCGGCTTTACCTCGGTCCCGGGGGCGATCATCGGCGGTTTGATCATCGGCGTCGGCGAAAAGGTGGCGGAAGGGTATTGGGGCCCCGCCTTCGGGGGCGCCATCGAAAACTGGTTCGCCTATATCCTGGCCCTCGCCTTCCTGGTGTTCCGGCCCCAGGGTCTGTTCGGCGAAAAAATCATCGAGCGGGTCTAGGAGGATTTGGCGCCATGTTTTACCGTGAAGCCGGGCAATTCAAGACCAGCTATCAGGACGACCAGGCGATCTTTCCGATCCTGCAGGACAAGGTCGCGGTACTGGCCCTGGTCGCCTTCGCCTACGTCATACCGTTCTTCGCCAACGAATACTGGCTGCAGGCGATCCTGATCCAGTTCCTGGTCTTCGCGTTGGCCGCCATCGGCCTGAACCTGCTGATGGGCTATGCGGGTCAGGTCTCGCTCGGCACCGGGGCCTTCATGGCCGTGGGCGGCTATGCCTGTTACAAGCTGACGACGAACATCGAAGGCATGAACGTGATCGTCGCCATCCTCTTGTCGGGCGGCATCACGGCGGCGGTGGGTATTCTGTTCGGCCTGCCGTCCCTGCGCATCAAGGGCTTCTATCTGGCGGTCGCCACCCTGGCGGCCCAGTTCTTCATTCTCTGGCTGTTCAACAAGGTGGGCTGGTTCGTCAACGACAACCCGTCGGGCACGGTGACCGCGCCGCCCCGCGAGGTTTTCGGCGTATTGGTATCCGGTGCCCAGGCAACGCCCGAGGCGCGATACTGGACCTGTCTCACCTTTCTGGTCATCTTCGCCTGGATCGCCACGAACCTGGTGCGCGGGCGCATCGGGCGGTCCTGGATGGCGATCCGAGACATGGACATCGCGGCCGAAATCATCGGCATCCGCCCGCTCAGGACGAAGCTCACGGCCTTCGCCATTTCGTCGTTCTATTGCGGCGTGGCGGGTGCCTTGATGGTGTTCTGCTGGCTGGGATCGGTGGAGACGGAAGCCTTCGATCTGTTCAACGTCTCGTTCCCGGTTCTGTTCATGATCATCATCGGCGGTCTGGGGTCCATCGGCGGGTCGATCCTGGGGGCGGCCTTCATCGTCCTGATGCCGATCTTCCTGGTGAACTTCCCGCCCATGATCGGCATCGACATCGCGACGGATTTCCAAAAACACATCGAAGAGATCATTTTCGGCGCGTTGATCATCTTTTTCCTGATCGTCGAGCCCGAGGGGTTTGCCCGGCTTTGGCAGATCCTTCGAGAAAAACTGAGGACATGGCCGTTCCCCTATTAACAGGGGGATCGGCGATGCATATCGCGGTGCCGATCGTTCGGTGCCGCCAACAACAAGAACAACAGGAACCGGACCGCATGCCCGTTGGAGGCCTTCATTCCGGCGTGCTACGGTCCACGGCGAAACTTAAAGAAGCAGCCCCGAGACAAAAAATAACGGGGCCGACGTAACTGGGAGAACCAACCATGCATTTCCGTAAACTGGTATTGGCCGCGGCCGGCGTCGCGATAGGCGCCGGCACGTTGATGGCCGCCCCTGAGAAAGCTGGAGCCGCCGAGCAGTTCATCCCCATGCTCGTCTACCGCACGGGTCCCTATGCACCGTCGGGCATTCCCGTGGCCAACGGGTTCCGTGACTACTACACGCTCTTGAACAAACGCGACGGCGGCATCAACGGCGTCACCGTGACCTTCGAGGAATGCGAGACCAAGTACAACACGAAGCTCGGTGTGGAATGCTACGAGAAGCTGAAGAACAAGGGCCCGACGGGGGCGTCCCTGGTGAACCCGTATTCCACGGGCATCACCTATCAGCTCATCCCGAAATCCGCCGTCGACGGCGTGCCGCTTCTGACCATGGGCTATGGCCGGACGTCGGCCGCCGACGGCCGGGTCTTCAAGTGGGTCTTCAACCCGCCCGCGACCTATTGGTCCCAGGCATCCGCCGTGATCAAGTACATTTCGCGCCGGGTCGGCGGCTACGACAAGCTGCAAGGCAAGAAGATCGTCCACCTGCATCACAACTCGGCCTACGGCAAGGAAGCCAACCCGACGTTGGAGATCCTGGCCAAACGCTACGGCTACGAACTGACCCTGATCGCGGTCGACCATCCGGGCCAGGAACAGGCCTCGCAATGGCGCCAGATCCGCCGGTTGAAGCCCGACTTCGTCTTCATGTCCGGCTGGGGCGTGATGAACCAGGTGGCGATCAAGGAAGCGGCCGGCATCCGCTATCCCATGGATCAGTTCATCGGCAACTGGTGGTCCGGGTCGGACGCCGACGTGGTGCCTGCCGGCGACGGCTCGAAAGGCTATCTGTCGACGACCTTCCATTCGCCCGGCGCCGGCTTCGGCGTCCATGCGGATATCGTCAAGCATGTCTATGGTGGCGACGAAGCCGCCGCCAAGGAAAACAAGCTCGGTGAAGTGCTCTATAACCGGGCCCTGGTCAACGCCATGTACGCCACCGAGGCCATTCGCACGGCACAAGGCAAATACGGCAACAAGTCGCTGACCGGTGAACAGGTGCGCTGGGGCCTTGAAAACCTCAACATCACCGAGGCCCGCCTGAAAGAGCTTGGCATGGACGGCATGGTCCGCCCGATCAAAATCTCTTGCGCGGACCATGAAACCATGGGCCCGGTCGCCATTCAGCAATGGGACGGATCGCAATGGAATCTGAAGCCGGAATGGCTGACCCCCATGCGCGATATCGTCCGGCCGCTGGTGGAAGCGGACGCGGCGCAGTTCGCCAAGGAAAACAAGATCACGCCGCGCAGCTGCTAAGCGCGACCGCGATCGTTCTAGCTTTAAAGACCGACCACGAGGAACGTGACGATGGAAGCGGCTGTCAACGACGCGGCGTCTGGCGAAACGGCGGCGGCCGCCTCTGCGCCGCCCCTTGTGGTCAACAACATCGAGGTCATCTACGACCATGTGATCCTGGTGTTGAAAGGCGTTTCGCTGGAGGTTCCCGAGGGGGGCATCGTCGCCCTCCTTGGGGCCAACGGCGCCGGCAAGACGACGACGCTGAAAGCCGTCTCGAACCTGCTGGGCGCCGAGCGGGGCGAGGTGACCAAGGGCGAGATCACCTACCGGGGGGAGCGGATCGAGGATCTCTCGCCCAACGAACTGGTCCGCCGCGGCGTCATTCAGGTCATGGAAGGGCGCCATTGCTTCGAGCACCTGACCGTGGAAGAAAATTTAATGACGGGTTCCTACACGCGGACGGACGGCGCCGCCGCCGTCGCCGAAAGCCTGGAAAAGGTCTATCACTATTTTCCCCGACTCAGAGAACGGCGGGGAAGCCAGGCGGGATATACCTCCGGCGGCGAACAACAGATGACCGCCATCGGCCGGGCGCTCATGGCCAACCCGAACATGATGCTGCTGGACGAGCCCTCCATGGGACTGGCGCCGCAGCTGGTCGAGGAAATCTTCGAGATCGTCAAGGAACTGAACGAGAAGGAAGGCGTCTCGATCCTATTGGCCGAACAGAACACCATGGTGGCGCTGAAATACGCGGACTACGGCTATATCCTGGAAAACGGCCGCGTGGTCATGGACGGCGACGCGGCGGGCCTGCGCGAAAACCCGGACGTGAAGGAATTCTATCTTGGCTTGGCCGGCGAGAACCGCAAGAGCTTCCGCGACGTGAAGCACTACCGGCGCCGGAAGCGCTGGCTGTAATCCTTGCTGGGAACGGTCGGTAATCATGTCCGACTTCTACGACGGCTTGGAAACACGCGGCCCGGATCAGCGCGAGGCGGACCTTTTCTCGGCGCTGCAAGACCAACTCGCCCATGCCAAGGCCCACAGCCGGCATTTCGCCGAGAGCTTGAAGGACTTCGATCCGGCCGCCGTCACGGACCGGTCTGGCCTGGCCCGCCTGCCCATCCTGCGCAAATCGGATCTGGTCGACATCCAGAAACCGGGCGCCCCCCTTGGCGGCATCGCGGCAACATTCGATGGCGGGCTTAAACGCATCTTCCAAAGCCCCGGCCCGACCTACGACCCGGAAGGGTTCGGAGATGATTGGTGGCGCACGGCCAGGGCGCTTTACGCCGCGGGCATCCGCCGGGGCGACGTGGTGCACAACGCCTTCGCCTATCACTTCACGCCGGCCGGTGTGATGCTGGAAGCGGGCGCGCATGCCATCGGCTGCGCCGTGGTGCCGGCGGGTGTCGGCAACACCGACCTGCAAGTGCGCGCCATCGCCGACATTCGGCCCAGGGCCTATTGCGGCACGCCGTCGTTCCTGAAGATCATTCTGGAGCGCGCGGCGGAACAGGGCGCGGACGTCTCGTCCCTGGAAATCGCCTGCGTCGCGGGTGAGCCGTTCCTGCCCGACCAAAAAGCCGCCTTCGAGGCGGCGGGGATCGCCGCGTTCAACGTCTTTGCCTCCGCCGATCTGGGTTTGATCGCCTACGAGAGCCCCGCCCGGGAGGGCCTGATGGTCGAAGAGGGCCTGATCATGGAGATCGTCCGCCCCGGCACGGGCGATCCCGTGCCCGCGGGCGAGGTGGGCGAGATCGTCGTCACCTTGCCGTTCAACACCGACTATCCCCTGATCCGCTTCGCCACGGGCGACATGTCGGCGGTGCTCACGGGCCCCAGTCCCTGCGGGCGGACCAACATGCGGATCCGTGGCTGGATGGGCCGGGCGGACCAGACAACCAAGGTGAAAGGCATGTTCGTCCATCCGCGCCAGATCGCCGATATCTGCGCCCGCCATCCGGAAGTCTTGAAAGCCCGCATGGTCGTCACCCGCGAAGACGATGCGGACGTCATGACGCTCCATTGCGAGACGGAAGCCCAGGACGATGCCCTAACCGCCGCCGTTACCGAGACCATTCAAAACGTCTGCAAGCTCAAGGGCGGCGCGAGGCTCGTGGCGCCGGGCAGCCTGGCCAACGACGGCAAGGTGATCGACGACCGACGGGATGCCGGCACCCAGACATAGACCCCGGCTTCGCCCCCCGGCCGAAACACCCTGGTCACGGACCGGGCCTTCCCCATTGACCCGAATCATCGGATTTCCCGCCGGTTCGGACCGCGCTTATGCCATTTTCCGGAAATGCATGATGCCCCAGGCGAGATACCCCCTGTCGGCCCCGGCCACCCAATGGTCCAGGCCACGCAGCATGTTGTCCACGTAGGCCTGACCGGACAGCCGGACCGCTTCGTCGTAGCGCCCGCGCAGTTCCGCGCCGATGCGGGCGTAATGGGTGCGCAGTTGGTCGAGCATCGGCGTCACCGAAACCTCTTCGAACCCCCGGGCGGCCAACGCCTCCCGATAGAACGCGAAGGAGCCCAGGGTTTCGAGATGAATGCGATCGAGGATCGGTTGCAGGACGCCTGACGGGCAGTCATCCGCCTGCATCGGATCGGTGAAGATGACCTGGCCGCCCGGATTGACGACACGGGCGATCTCGTCCAACACCTTGGCACGGTGGCCGGAATGGAGGATTGCGTCCTGTGACCAAACCACGTCGTAGGCCGGTCGGCCGGCGGGGATATCCTCGAAACTGCCGTGCATGATGGTGATCTGGTCGGCCAGGCCCGTCTCGAAGTTCTTCTCCCGGTTCAGCGCATTCTGGGTCTCGCTCAGGTTCAGGCAATCAACCCGCCAACCCAGCTGTCCGGCGAGATAACGGGCCGACCCGCCGTAGCCGGCCCCTAAGTCGATGACCCGTGTGTCAGGCCCAAGGTCGTCGAGCCGCGCCGCCATGGTCGCCACCGTGCGCCGGCTGGCGACGGCGATGGCCTCGTCCGTAGCATCGTACAGACCGATGTGGATGTCCTCGCCGCCCCAGAAGTTCTGATAGAACGCGTCCGCTTCCTTGGAATCGTAATAGGCCTCGGCCTTGGCGACCGCTTCCGGGCGCGGCTCAGGCATCGTGGTGCTCCTTCTCCGCCACATGGACGAAAAAGTCGGGCGCGTTTTCCTGATAAGTCTCCTGAAAATCGCCGTAGGT
>JANQIJ010000045.1 GCA_028282185.1 Rhodospirillales bacterium | reverse complement strand
GGCAAGACTGAAGTCTATTTCCAGGCCGTGGCCCGGACCCTCGCGGAAGGGCGCCAGGTCCTGGTCCTGCTGCCGGAAATCGCTCTCTCGGCGCAATGGTTGGACCGGTTCCGCCGCCGCTTCGGCACGGCGCCGGCGCTCTGGCATTCGGAATTGACCCGGGCGCAGCGCCGCGCCACCTGGCGCCACGTGGCCGAGGGCTCGGCCCCGGTGGCGGTCGGCGCCCGATCGGCCCTGTTCCTGCCGTTCCCGGACCTGGGTCTGATCGTCGTCGACGAGGAACACGACGGCTCCTTCAAACAGGAAGACGGCGTGATCTACAACGCGCGGGACATGGCTGTGGTCCGCGCCCGTCAGGAAGATATTCCGGCGGTCCTGGTCTCGGCGACGCCGTCCCTGGAAACCCAGGCCAATGTCGACCGCGGGCGTTACGGCCATTGCTTGCTGCCGGCGCGCCACGGCGGGGCGGCCCTACCCGAAGTACGGATGATCGACCTGACCAAGACCCCGCCGCAACGGGGCCAATGGCTGGCGCCGTCGCTCCGCGACTCCCTCAGCCGGACCTTGGACCGGGGCGAGCAGGCGCTGTTGTTCCTGAACCGCCGGGGCTACGCGCCCCTGACCCTCTGCCGCGCCTGCGGCCACCGCCTGCAATGCCCGAACTGCACCGCCTGGCTGGTCGAACACCGTCTGTTGGGCCGCCTGGAATGCCACCATTGCGGCCATACGATGCCGCCGCCGCCCGCCTGTCCCAACTGCGGCGCGGAAGACGCCTTGGTGCCCTGCGGCCCCGGGGTGGAACGCCTGGCGGAAGAGGTTCAGGCGGTCTATCCCGACGCCCGCGTCGCGCTCGCAACCAGCGACAACCTGGCCAGCCAGCGCCAGGCGGAGGATTTCGTCCGCCGCATGGAGGCACAGGACATTGATCTGGTGATCGGCACCCAGATCGTCGCCAAGGGCCATCATTTCCCGGCGCTCACATTGGTCGGCGTGGTCGACGCGGATTTGGGATTGTCCGGCGGCGACCTGCGGGCGGCGGAGCGGACCTATCAACTGCTCTACCAGGTCGCCGGCCGGGCCGGGCGGGCCGAACGGCCGGGCCGGGTCCTCGTCCAGACCCATATGCCGGAGCATCCTGTGATGGCGGCGATCGCGGCCGGCGACCGGGACGCTTTCCTGACCGCCGAACGCCGGGCCCGGGAAGACGCCCGCATGCCGCCCTTTGGCCGGCTGGTGGCGCTGATCGTCTCCGGCACCGACGAAGCCGCCGTCGACCGGGGGGCCAAGGCGCTGGGCCGCGCGGCCCCCCACCTGGAAGACGTCCAGGTCCTGGGCCCGGCACCGGCGCCGCTGGCCATGATCCGGGGCCGCCACCGCCGGCGCCTTTTGATGAAGGCCGGACGGGGGGTCCAGGTCCAACCGATCCTGCGCCGTTGGATCCAGCTGGCGACGGTCCCCAAGAAGGTCCGCGTCCAGATCGACGTCGATCCCTATTCCTTCATGTGACCGCTTGGTCCAGGAGACCACGGCGGCCCGCCTGGGTTGCGCCCCCGGGCCGCCGCCGGCCAGCCGTTTCGCAAAGCGCCCGGCCTCGTCGGCCGTCCCGCCCGGCGCGCGCCGGCGGTCTCTCTCGGCGGTTGCTTACGCAGCGGACCAACGGGCTCAGCATCCGCTCGCGGTCCCGCCCCGCCACAAGGGAAAAGAGTCGCACAAGCTAAATATTCTATTTTTGTTCTTTACACGGGCAAAGAAATAGGTATATTTACGGATAAATGACTTTTTTATCCTGGAAAACCGCCATGACCGCTCATACTCCCTTCACCCCCTTCACATTCACCGACGACGACCTAGGCCGCCTCGGCGACGCCGTGGGGCCGATGGAAGTGAACCGCTCGGAAGACGTCGCCAAGCTGGAAACGGCCCTGGAACGGCTCGGCCGCTTCCCCGTCGACCCGGACCAGGGGCCGTCCGGCACCTTTCATTCCGAACTGAAGGACAGCCTGGAAGGGTTCCAGCGGGACAACGGCCTCACGGCCGACGCCACGGCCAAGCCCGGCGGGCCGACGATTACCGCCATGGCCGAACAGGTGCGGAACGATCCGGTGCGCAAGCGCCGGGAATCGCGCAAACGGCTTGGCGAGAGAACCGGGAAGGACAACGATGATCAGCACGCGACGCCCCCCAGCCGTCCGGCAACAGGAGACGGCGCGATCAATGAAGGCGCCGGGCGAGAACTGGATAAACGGGCCAAGGATCCCGGGAGAATTCGGGAAAATCCCGGAAGACCAAGCGCCCCAGGAGGTGGCGATCCGTTCAACTTGAACCCGAAAATCAAAAGGCGCCCTCCGAAATGGCCGGACCTCTGACGCTGCTGTCTTGGTGGCCCAACGCAGCCCGGATGATTAATGTGACAAGGTATACCCTTCACCGGTGATCGACATGCGCCACCCTGCCAGAACGCTAATCCCCCTTGCCTGCTTTTTAGCCTTTGTTGCTGTCGCGTTGTCGCCTGGAAAGAGTGAACCAAATTCAAAGGATTGGGCATTCGTCAAAGACGTGCTCTTGGGGGATGAACTCGGCATCGATGTGGGATCGGTAGAAAAATGGCGGGAACCGGTCGTGTTCCATGTTTCGGTGGGAGACGGGAAAACCAAAAGGATGACCCGCCGCGCAATCGCCGAGATCGATGCCGCGCTTCATGGCACAGGCATGGGGGTTGGCGAAGGTCCATCGGGCTCAAACGTCGTTATTGAATTCCGTCCGTTGCGAGACCTCTCGAAGACCAAAGCCCTTCATGGCTGTCCGAATGTGCCGACCTATGACGCCTTCGCCTGCACTTGGCATGAGAATGACCAAACGACACGGCGCGGCGTCATTGCCGTACGTTCCGACATGCCCGACGAAGAAATCTATTCGGCGTTGGTGGAAGAAATGGTGCAGACGCTCGGCCCCCGCAACGATTCAACCGTTTTTCGGGATAGCCTGTTCTACCAAGATCATTTGGGTTTTGCGCCCGATTGGCCGAAACAGTTCGCGACCAGGGACAAGAAACTCCTCCGTTTTCTCTATCTCCATCTAGAACCCGGCGACGACGCGGCCACCGTGAAGGCCAAGTTCGACCGCTACTGGCACGATATCACCGTCCCCGACTAGGCCGCCCGGACGCCCCGAACCGCCGCCGGAATCCGGCCCCATCCCGCCCCCGCGGGAGGCCACGAACGCGCCCCGGCGACGGCCCGCGGAGCCGCCGATCCAAAGGCCGGAATCCAACTTTTAAAAAGCCTGCCGACTCTGGTTGCGCCTGCGAAACCACTGTGCTAGGACTGGCGCGCCTTCGGGCCGAAACCGCCGGTAGCGGGGGCACAGCGCGCGTTTCCGGTGCGTCGATCCGGTTGCATCCCCGGCGGACCAAAGCCCACTAGATGTCTCGAATTTCAAGACTTTAAGAGTCAAAGAGGTTTCCCAGGTGTCATCCGATATCGCAGGCGCGTCGGGCCTTGCCGGCCGGTATGCGACGGCCCTTTACGAATTGGCCGACGCGGCGAAGACGCTGAACGCCGTCGCCGAGGATCTGGCCGCCATCGGCCGGATGATCGCCGAGAGCGCCGACCTGGACCGCTTGATCCGCTCGCCGGTGATCGGCCGCGACGACCAGGTCGCCGCCATGGGCGCGGTGATGGACGGGGCCGAAATGTCGGACCTGACCAAGCGGTTCGTCGGCACCGTGGCCAAGAACCGGCGACTGTTCGCCCTGCCCGCCATGATCAAGCAGTTCCAAGCCATCCTGGCCGACCGCCGGGGCGAAATGACCGCCGAGGTCACCACCGCCCGCGCATTGACCGACGCCCAGCGTCAGGCGATCGAGGACGGCTTGCAAAAAGCCATGGG
>JANQIJ010000405.1 GCA_028282185.1 Rhodospirillales bacterium | reverse complement strand
TCAATGAAATTGCTGATTTGTGTGAAGTTCTTGATGCAAATGTTCAAGACGTCGCCAAGGGTATCGGGCTTGACGGACGGATCGGCCGAAAGTTCCTGCACGCCGGCCCCGGCTACGGCGGGTCGTGCTTTCCCAAGGACACCTTGGCGCTCGTCCGCACGGCGCAGGACGCCGGCTCGCCGCTGCGCATCGTCGAGACCGTGGTCGACATCAACGCGGGCCGCAAGCAGGCGATGGCGCAAAAAATCATCAAGGCCTGCGGCGGCAACGTTTCGGGCAAGACCATCGCCGTGCTGGGCCTGACCTTCAAACCGAACACCGACGACATGCGCGACAGCCCGTCGCTTGACATCGTGCCGACGCTGATCGCCGCCGGCGCGACCGTCCGGGCCTTTGATCCCAAGGGGATGGACGAAGCGCGTGACATGCTCGACGGCGTCATTTGGTGCGATAGCGCCTACGAGACCATGGGCGGCGCCGATGCCTTGGTGATCATCACCGAATGGAACGAATTCCGGGCGCTTGATCTGAAGCGGGTCAAGAGCTTGATGAGAGCGCCATTGATGATCGACTTGCGCAACATCTACAATCCCGAAGACATGGCCGAGGCGGGGTTCGACTATACCTGCGTCGGCCGGCCGGCCGCCACCGCCGCCGAGGCCTGACGCGGGCCGCCGTTTGTTCCCGCGCGAACCCTAAGGACTTCCCGCCATGGCCCATGTCCTGCATTCCAGCATCCTTCGCGAATACGACATTCGCGGCGTGGTCGGCGACACCCTGCACGCGGCGGACGTGACGGCGATCGGCCAGGCCTTTGGCACGATCCTGGTCCGGGACGGCGGCACAAGCGCCGCCGTCGGTTATGATGGCCGGCTGAGCTCGCCGGAACTGGCGGCGGCGCTGGTCGATGGCCTGACCGCCGCCGGAATCGACGTCGTTCGCACCGGCCTGGGGCCGACGCCGATGCTCTATTTCGCGACCCATCATCTGGGCACCGATGCGGGCCTGATGATCACCGGGTCGCACAATCCCCCGGATTTCAACGGCTTGAAGATCGTCAAGCAGGGTAAGACTTTCTTCGGCGCCGATATTCAGCACCTGGGCGATGTTGCCCGCGCCGGCGACGTCGCGACCGGTCAGGGGAGGGCGCGGGACGCGGTCGTTCTGGAAGACTATGTCGCTCGGCTGCGTCGGGACCTGGTGTTGCGCAAACCCCTGCGTGTTGCCTGGGACGCGGGAAATGGGGCTGCCGGCGAGGCGCTGGTCCGCTTGGTCGATGGCCTGCCGGGCGAACATATTCTGTTGAACGAGACGATCGACGGAAATTTTCCGGCGCATCACCCCGACCCCACCGTCGAGGCCAATCTGGATCAGCTGAAGGCGGTCGTGGCGGCCGATGGCTGTGACCTGGGGGTCGCTTTTGATGGAGACGGCGACCGGATCGGCGTGATCGACGGCCTGGGACGGGTGATCTGGGGCGACCAACTGCTATGCCTTCTGGCCCGGCCGGTGCTGCGCGACCATCCGGGCGCCACCATCATCGCCGACGTCAAAACCTCCCAAGTCTTCTTCGAAGAGATCGTCCGGCTGGGCGGCGCGCCGCTGATGTGGAAGACCGGCCATTCGCACATCAAATCGAAAATGGCTGAATTGGGGGCGCCGCTGGCCGGCGAAATGAGCGCCCACATCTTCTTCAAGGACCGTTACTACGGTTATGACGATGCGCTTTATGCCGCTGTCCGCTTGCTCAACGTGCTGGAGGACGAGGACGCTGCCCTGACCGAGATCATGGATGCAATGCCGAAGACGGTCAGCACGCCGGAGATTCGTTTCGACTGCCCGGATGAGCGAAAGTTCCAAATGATTGCCGATTTACAAGACCGCTTGAAGGACCGGGCGGACGTCACGGTCCATGACATGGACGGCGTCCGCGTGCAGTCCGACGACGGGTGGTGGTTGCTGCGCGCTTCCAACACGCAGCCCGTCTTGGTCGCCCGCTGCGAGGCCGCGGATGAGGCCGGGTTGGCGCGCCTGAAAGCGGCCCTTGCCCAGGCGATTAAGGACTGCGGTCTGGCGCCACCGGACTTTTAGAGCAGTTCAGGCTTGGATTGAATCTGAGACGCCGTTTCCGGTTCGCCGGCTGGGAAGGCCGGCTCCCGGGGCCACGGGGTGTCCCCGTATAGATTTAACCGGGGGGCGCCCCCGGGTGCTCCCCGGGATACCCCGCATCGCCTTCACCTCTTCTCCTGGCCGGAAACCCGGCTTGCCGATCTCAACTGTTTCAATCCAAGCCTGAACTGCTCTAAGGTGGCCGTTCGGTCGCCGGCGCGGCGATTGTGTGAGGAAGGCGCATCGGAGGTGCCGGCAATTTCAGGCCGCGAAGAAACGCCGATGTCTTCCGTGAAGAGGGCCTGCGCTTCTGTTCAGGCGGGCAGGGGCAAAACGGGCGTCCGATTGCGGTTCAGATTGATGTCCGCCTGGGTCAGCCGCCCCGCGCTGTCGTGTGCTGCGCTTCGGAAATCTCAACGGTCTTGGGCGCGCGTAGTTCCATGCAGGGCACGCGTCGTTTTTCCAGCAGCGCGCAGGCGCGATAGGCTTCCCGCTTGCTGAGGCCGTAGACCCGCGCCCGATGCAACACCCGGCCATTCCGTTTTTTCAGCGGGACGACGCGGGTCAGGGTGCCGTCCAACAGGGCCGGCAGGATATCCACCGCTTTTTCGGCCATGTTCCGGGCCTGACCCTTGCGGGCGAAGGCGCCGACCTGAATGCCCCAGCGGCCCAGGCTGGCGACTTGTTGTTGGCTGCCGGTCTTGCGAACCGTCGGCCGGGACGCTGCCGGGCGCGGGGCCGTTGCCGTGCGCACTTCCTGGCCGACGCCGATGCGGCCGAAGCCCTTGTCCATGAAACGGGCCATCAAGCGGTTGCGATGGCGCGATGAATTGGCGCCGAAGATCACGCCGATCACGCGCCGGCCCTGGCGCTTGGCCGAGGTCACGAGGTTGAAGCCCGAGGCCCGGATGTATCCGGTCTTGAAGCCGTCGGCCCCGGCATAGTTGAGAAGCAGCTTGTTGTGCGTCTTGTAGGTCTTGCCCCGGAAGGTAAACCGCGCGCGGGAGAAGAAATGATAGTGCTGCGGAAAGTCGCGGAGTAGCGCCCGAGCCAATTTCGACATGTCCCGCGCGGTCGAAAGTTGCCGGCTGTGCGGCAAGCCCGAGGCGTTGCGGAAGGTGGTCCGCGACATGCCGAGCGCGCGGGCGGTCTTGGTCATCTTTTTGGCGAAGGCGCGTTCGCCGCCGCTGTGGTTCTCGGCGACGGCGGTGGCGATGTCATTGGCGGATTTCACCGAAAGCGCCAGGATCGCGTCGCGCACGGAAATCGTGTCGCCGGCCGGCAGACCAAGCTTGGAGGCCGGTTGCCGCGCCGCCCGGCGGGACATGCGCAGCCTCGTGTTCATCGTCCAGCGGCCGCTTTCGACTGCCTGGAACATCTTGTACATGGTCATCATCTTGGTCAGGGACGCCGGATAGTTCCGCGTGTCCGCATTGACCGAATGAAGAACCTCCCCGGTCTTCGCATCGATCACGTAAGAGGCGTATTTCGCCCAGGCCGGGCCGCCGGCCAGGCACGCGCAAAGTACCAGCGCCGCGCCCAAAAGCGCGGCGGGCGCAAGACGTTGGCGCCTGCGTCCGCGGGGATCTCGGGTGGTTTCGTTGCCCAGTGACGCCGCTCGATCAGCCGCTCGCTTTGCCCAGGTCCCCATGCCGCCGGTCTCTCTTTTTCCCCATGTCACCGTACCCCGATCCGTCTGCATCCTAACCGAAACGGAATCCGCCGTCTCGCTAAATTTTGCAGCCGAATCAACACCTTCCTACGGGATTATCGTAAATGAACGGTTAACGGCCCGGCATCCGCCACGGGTTTTTCCCGTATCCGCAAGAGGTTGGCGCGGCAGCCTGTTGCATTGCGATATTTTATTTTCATATATTTTCCGTAATTGTAAAAAAATCAATAAAAACAATATATTACATGAAATATGATTTTTTTGTGCATTGCACAAAATTAGCTTGACGGCGGCTTGGGTCAGGGGTATTTTCCCGTGAAATGTTGCGGCGCAGCATCGCGTCTCTCGTCGGCATTTGCCGAATGATCATAGAACAAGCGTCGAAACCAACGTTTTTCAACATTTTACCAAACATCGAGACCCGAAGGAGCAATCACATGGCCGAAGTCAAGAAAGTCGCCAAACCCGCCCCCAAGCCCACCGCCAACCAGGTTGAAGCTGCCGTTGCCGCGAGCAAGGAAACCGTCGAGACCGTCGTTAAGGCCGGTGCCGAAGTCGCCACCAAGGGCGTCGAAAAAGCCGTCGCCATGAGCCAGGAACAGGTCGCCGCCGCGGTCAAGGCCGGCGGTGAGGCGTTCAAGAACTATGAAGACGTCGTCACCTACAACAAGGAAAACGTCGATGCCGTGGTCAAGGCCAACGGCATTCTGGTGAAGGGTGTGCAGGACATCAACAAGGTGATGTTCGCCTTGGCTCAGCAGAGCATGGAAGAGGGCGTCGCCCTGACCAAGAAGATGTTCGAATGCAAGACCATGGACGATATGGTCAAATTGCAGAATGAACTGGTCAAGACCAATTACGCCAAGACCTTGGACGAAAGCCGCAAGCTTTCCGACATGGCCGTGAAGCTGGCGGAGGAAGCCGCCAAGCCGATCGCCGACCGGATGTCCGTCGCCGTTGAAAAGGTGACCAAACCGCTTGCTGCCTAAACCCTCCCCCCATCCCCCTTTGGTAGGGCAGTGAGAAACGCCCGGCGGATTTCCGCCGCGCGTCTTCGTTTCTGCCGGTCGTTTCCGGGGTATTTCATGCGCCGGTGGTTTCAGCGGACTGGCACCCGGTGCGGATTGGCCCATATCTAACCAAGGCGGGTCCGCGGCGGAGCGGCGAATCAGATAGGCCCACCCTAGTGGTGCGCGGTTCCGCAATTCCTTCTTAATGGAATTCGTCTACCCTCATTCAGTCTTAAAAGGTCTTGAGAAGGGTAGGGGTTCCCTGAAACAATAGGACAGCAAATGGAGCATCGGCGTGGTGAACCCGTGATGGCAGCGTTTCGCGAACCGACCCTGGCGGAGCCGACGGACCCGCCGAAATCGCCCATGGGTCCGGGGCGCGACGACGATTCCGGAACCGGCTTGGCGGTTCGCACCCGCAGCCGCACCAAGCGGCCGTCCATGTACAAGGTTCTTATGCTGAACGACGACTATACGCCGATGGAGTTCGTCGTCCATGTGCTTGAGCGATTTTTCGGCATGGGTCATGAACAGGCGACCCAGATCATGCTGCATGTCCATCAACGCGGGGTCGGCGTTTGCGGCGTCTTCACCTACGAAGTCGCCGAAACCAAGGTGACCCAGGTCATGGACCTGGCCCGCCAACACCAGCATCCCTTGCAATGCACGATCGAGAAAGACGGCTCGGGGGACGAGGATTGATCAACCCGGCCGGCACGGCCATTCGACAAAGGACCAGGAAACCAACACGATATGCTATCACGCGAACTGGAACAGACGCTGCACCGTGCGTTGGCCTTGGCGGCCGAACGTAATCACGAATACGCCACTTTGGAACATCTGCTGCTTTCGCTGACCGAAGATCCGGACGCGGTGGCGGTGCTCAAGGCTTGCGGTTTGGATTTGGAACGCCTCGGCGGCGAACTGGTCGATTTTCTGGAAAACGAACTGTCGGAGATCGATAACCTGCGCGGTTCCGAACCGAAACCGACGGCCGGGTTCCAGCGGGTGGTGCAGCGCGCGGTGATCCATGTACAGTCTTCCGGCCGCGAGGAAGTGACCGGGGCTAACGTCCTTGTCGCCCTGTTCTCCGAGCGCGAATCACATGCCGTCTATTACCTGCAACTGCAGGACATGACACGGTTGGACGCGGTCAATTACATCTCCCACGGTATCGCCAAGGTTCCCGGCCAATCCGAGCAGCGGACGGTCCATGGCAACGATCCCGAAGCCGAGGAAGAAACCGCCGCCCGCAAGGGATCGGAAGCGCTGGATACCTATTGCACCAACCTCAACAAAAAAGCCGCAGAAGGCCGCATCGACCCTCTGATCGGCCGTAACGACGAGGTCGAGCGGGCGATCCAAATTCTCTGCCGCCGGAACAAGAACAACCCGCTCTTCGTCGGCGATCCGGGTGTTGGCAAGACCGCCATCGCCGAGGGGCTGGCCAAGCGAATCGAGGACGACAGCGTTCCAGAGGTTCTGCAGGAAAATGTGATTTACGCCCTCGACATGGGGGCGCTCTTGGCCGGCACTCGTTATCGCGGCGATTTCGAAGAACGACTGAAGAATGTCATGGTCGAGCTGGAGGCGATGCCCCATGCGATCCTGTTCATCGACGAAATCCATACGGTGATCGGTGCCGGGGCGACGTCGGGCGGGTCCATGGATGCCTCGAACATCCTCAAGCCCGCCTTGCAGAACGGCGGCCTGCGCTGCATGGGATCGACGACCTACAAGGAATACCGCAATTATTTCGAGAAGGATCGGGCCCTGGTGCGCCGGTTCCAGAAAATCGACGTCTACGAGCCGTCAATGGACGATGCGGTCAAGATTCTCAAGGGCTTGAAGCCCTATTTCGAAGAGCACCACAAGGTTCGCTATACGAACGATTCCCTGAAGGCTGCGGTCGAATTGGCGACCAAGTATATCCATGAGCGGAAACTACCGGATAAAGCGCTGGACGTGATTGACGAGGTCGGGGCGTCCCGCATGCTGCTGCCGGCCGGCAAACGGCGCAAGACGGTAACGGTCAAGGATGTGGAACAGGTGGTCGCCAAGATCGCCCGAATCCCGCCGAAAACCGTGTCGTCCGACGACCGCAAGGCCCTGAAACACCTGGATCGCGACCTGAAGACCATGGTATTCGGCCAGGATTCGGCGATCGACGCCCTGGCCAGCGCGATCAAGCTGGCCCGCGCCGGCCTGCGCGAACCGGAAAAACCCATCGGCGCCTATCTGTTCTCCGGCCCCACGGGGGTCGGAAAGACCGAAGTGGCACGCCAATTGGCGCATATCATGGGCATCGACCTAGTGCGCTTCGACATGTCGGAATACATGGAGCGTCATTCCGTGTCGCGTCTGATCGGCGCGCCCCCGGGCTACGTGGGCTTCGACCAGGGCGGCCTTCTGACCGACGCGGTGGATCAGCAGCCCCATTGCGTGCTGCTTCTGGATGAGATCGAAAAAGCCCATCCGGACCTGTTCAACATCCTGTTGCAGGTCATGGACCACGGCAAGCTGACCGACCACAACGGAAAATCCGTGAGCTTCCGCAATGTGATCCTGATCATGACGACCAACGCCGGTGCCGCCGACCTGGCCAAGCCGGCCATCGGGTTCGAGCGGGAAAGCCGGGTCGGCGAGGACACCGAAGCAATCGAGCGCATGTTCACGCCGGAGTTCCGCAATCGCCTGGACGCGGTCATTGGCTTCGCCGCTCTGACGCCGGCAATCGTCGCCCGGGTCGTCGACAAGTTCATCATGAACTTGGAACTGCAGTTGGAAGACCGCAACGTGGTTATCGAATTGACCGACGCGGCCCGCGAGTGGCTGGCCAAGAAGGGCTATGACAAGCTTTTCGGGGCGCGGCCGCTGTCGCGCGTTATCCAGGAAGACATCAAGAAACCGCTGGCGGAGGAATTGCTGTTCGGCAAATTGGCCAAGGGCGGCGTGGTCCTGGTCGCCGTCGATGACGACAAGCTGGTCTTCGAATATCCCGAGCCCGGGTCGAGCCGCCTGCCGGCCAAACGCAAGGGCGGCAAGGTCCCGGCCCTGGTCGACTGACCGGTGCGCCGGTTGCCGCCGTTAGCGGCCTTCGTTGGTTGTCGCGTTGGTTGTCGCGTTGGTTGGCCCATTGCCGGCACGGACCGGCGCCCCGGGCTTAAAGGAAATCCGCCGCCGTGCCCGCATCGTTCCTCGCCGGGATCAAGGTTCTGGACCTCAGCCAATACCTGCCCGGTCCGCTGGCGGGACAGATTCTCGCCGACATGGGTGCCGACGTGGTCAAGGTGGAACCGCCTGCGGGCGACCCGCGGTTGCGCCTGGACCCCATGTCCGGTTTCGGCAGGGCGCCGGTGCCGACGGGCCCCACCGGCCATGAGCTATGGAGAAATGGCGCAAGACCCGCAGGTTCAGGCCCGCGGTCTGCTGCGCGACGTCGGCGGCGGCGGGGTCGAGGTCTTGCTGCCGGTACTGATCGACGGGCTGGAGACCGGAGACCGGCCGGCGGTGTCGACAGCCGAGGTCACGGCGGTCTTGCGGGAATGGCGGTCGGCCGGTTGATCAGCGACCGATGATGCGCGGGCAGGCGGCTTCGCCGAGCAGGCCCACTTGGCTGGCCCCGTTGGGCGCCAGGCGCAGGTTGCTTTTCGCGCCAATGACATAGGATTGGCGGCCCAGCGGGCGGCCGTTCCCCGCCAGGCGGACGACCGAGGCGGCGCGGCAGGCCCGGCAATCGTTGACCAGGTAAACCGCGCCGATTTTTTGATCGGTCTGCAGGCGGATGCAGGTCTGATCGCGCTTGGCCAGGGTTTCCGGCTTGACGATATTGGCCTGATCGCAGGGGTAGATGGACCCCAGGCTGGTCTTGCCCGGGCCGCGGAACGGCAGGGGGAAGGTACGGCCAGCCAAGACGTTGAACTTGCGAATCTGCGGTGTCGAGGTGCCGTGGCGTTTGCGGGTTACGCCGACCACCAGGCATTGCGAGCAGCCGTTGACCAGAACCTCGCCGGTGGCGGTTCGCGCGTGGCGTATACATCCGGCGACGCCGGCCGTGCGAATCATCGGATTGACGGCCATGCTGTCCGGGTTGGGCACGCGCGGCGCGGCGATAGCCGAGGCGGTCATGATCAGCAGCGCGACCAGGCCGGCAATGGTAAACAGGTAGATATGGACGTAGCGTTCCATGGCCGAGACAGACTAGCCGCCAATGGTAAACAAAGCGTATGCGTCGGAACGCAATCCGGGGTCGGCCGTTGACGCCTATGCTTTCTTGAACGGGGAAAAACTGCCGTAGGCGTCCATCTCGCGGGCGATGCCGCGCGCTTCGTCATCGAGAAAACGGGCGACCGCGCCGCGCAGGCCGGGGTCGGTGATCCAATGTGCGGAATAAGTCGCCTGTGGCAGGTAGCCCCGTTGCACCTTGTGGGGGCCTTGGGCGCCGGCTTCGACCCATCTCAGGCCGGTGCGAATGGCGTAATCGATGGCCTGGTAATAACAGGCCTCGAAGTGAAGGAATTTATAATCTTCGGTGCAGCCCCAGTTGCGGCCATAGAGGGTATCCGCGCCCTTCAAGTTGAGGGCCCCGGCCACGGGCAGGTTGCCCTTCTCGGCGACGATCAGAACCACGGCGTCCCCCATGCGTTCGCCGAGCAGCGAGAAAAACGACCGGGTCAAATAGGCCTGGCCCCATTTCTTGTCGGACGTATCCAGGTAGAAGCGATAGAACGCGTCCCAATGGGCTTCGGTGATGGCTGATCCCTCAAGGGCGCGGATCGTCAAGCCGGCGTCGGCGACGCCCCGCCTCTCTTTCTTGATGTTCTTGCGTTTGCGCGACGAAAGCTCGCTCAAAAAGTCGTCGAAGTTTTGGAATCCTTTGTTTTCCCAATGGAATTGTTGTCCGATCCGTTTCAGGAAACCGGCCTGGCCGCAGGTCTCCCAGTCGTCTTCCGGCAAGAACGTGATGTGGATCGATGAAACGCCCAGATTGTCCGCCAATTGGCGCAGACTGGCGATCAGGACGGCGCGCAGTTCCCGCCTGAGTTCGGCCGACTGGTCCGACCGCACCAACAGGCGCGGCCCCGTCGCCGGGGTGAAGGGGACCGAGCATTGCAGTTTCGGATAGTAGCGGCCGCCGGCGCGCTCATAGGCATCGGCCCAGCCCCAATCGAACACGTATTCGCCGTAGGAATGGTTCTTGAGATAGAGCGGCAGACAGGCGGCGATCCGGCCGTCCGACCCTTCGACGGCCAGGTGCTGGCCCATCCAGCCGGTTTCCGCCGTGGCCGAGCCGGAATCTTCCAACGCGCTTAGGAAGGCATGGCGAACGAAGGGGTTGTCCGTCCCCGCGCAGGCGTCCCAATCCGCCGCGTCGATCTCGCGTAAGGATCGGAGAACCCGGACCTTCACCGCATCGCCGCTGTCGGGCATGGGCTAGGCCCTGAGCCGGCGGACGCCCGCCGGCAGGTCGGCGCGGTCGGCGAACACCGCCGCCAGAATGCCCAGGCTGTCGACCAGGCGCGGCCCCGGGCGGTTGAAGAACGCATTGCCGTCGGTCGCATAAAGCCGTCCGGCGCGCGCCGCGCGCAGGTCCGTCAGACCCGGGTGGGTGGTGAACGCGGCCCGGGCCTCAGCTTCCGTGCGCGTCAGGTCGAACCCGCAGGGCATAAAAACGACGATGTCCGGGTTCGCTTCCAGAAGGGCGTCTGCGGTGATCCAGGGGGCGTGTTCGCCGGCCCGGCCGAAGATGTCGTCGCCGCCCGCCATGCCGACCAGTTCGGGGACCCAATTGCCCGCCGCCATCAGGGGGTCGGTCCAT
>JANQIJ010000372.1 GCA_028282185.1 Rhodospirillales bacterium | reverse complement strand
GAACCCGATGCCGAACGCCTCTTTCGATCGACCGTCGGTCCGGCGCTCCGACGGACTTCCCTCGGCTGCATTCGGCCTCTAACCTGAAGCCATGCGCATCCCCTTGCCCAAGCAACCGAAAGCCCATCGCAGCCTGTCGGCGCGGCTGCTGCTGCTGACGATCTTTTTCGTCATGCTGGCGGAACTGTTCATCTATACCCCGTCGATCGCCCGTTACCGCAAAACCTTTCTGGAAGAACGCATCGTCCGCGCCCGCCTCACCGCGCTGGCCGTGGAGACCATGCCCGAACAGGCGGCGGACAAGGGGCTCAGCCAGATATTGCTGCGCAGTTCGGAAAACTACGCCATCATCGTCAAGCATCCGGACCGGCGCCTGCTGATCGCACCAGAGGGCATGCCGCCCAAGGTCGATGCAACCTTTGACATTCGCAAGAACAGCTTCATGGGTTGGATCCGCGACGCCTTCATCGCCCTCGCGCAGACCGAAAACCGGGTGCTTCGAATCATCGGCGACGCGCCGAAAATACCGGGGGCGGAGGTCGAGGTCATTTTGGACGAAGCGCCGATGCGCAAATCCATGCTCGACTATTCCAAGCGCATTCTCGACCTGTCGATCGCCATCTCCTTATTCACGGCGACCCTGGTCTATCTGTCCCTGCAATGGATGATGGTCCGTCCGCTGCGCCGGATCACGGAAAACATGGAGCGTTTCCGCCAGGCACCCGAGGACGAAACTCGAATTCTCGAACCGACACGGCGCAGCGACGAAATCGGCATCACACAACGTGAATTGGCGGTGATGCAGGAAGAGCTGCGCCTCGCCCTCAAGCAGAAAGATCGCCTGGCCATGCTCGGCGCTGCCGTCGCCAAGGTCAATCACGACCTGCGGAACTCGCTGGCCACGGCGATCCTGGTCGGCGACCGCCTGGCGACCAGTCCGGACCCCGAGGTCCAGCGCCTGATGCCGCGGATGTTCAAGGCCATGGACCGGGCCGTGGCGCTCTGCGCCCAGACACTCGACTATGCCTCGTCGGCCGGACCGACGCTTGACCTGGCGCCCTTCGAACTGGCCGACGTGATCGACCTCGCCGGCGAAGCCATCATTCCGCCGGACGGTGGTTCCACCGATAACTTCGAATGGATCAACGGTGTCGCCCGGGATGTCCAGATCATGGCCGACAGCGCCCAACTGCTGCGGGTTTTCGAGAACCTGGGGCGCAACGCGATGCAGGCCGGGGCCACGCGGGTCCGGGTCGATGCCTGGGCCGAGGCCGGCCTGGTCACCGTCGAACTTGCCGACAATGGACCCGGGTTCGATGAAAAGGCTCTCGAACACCTGTTCCAGCCGTTCGCCGGCTCGGCCCGCGACGGCGGCTCGGGACTGGGCCTGGTGATCGCGCGCGAGATCGTGCAATCCCACGGAGGCACCATCGATTTGGCGCGAACCGGTCCCGACGGATCGCGCTTCCGCCTGCGCCTGCGCCAGCCCTGAGGCCGGCCGGCCGGCGCCTTATACCGCCAGACCAAGGAAACCCCGTCATGTCCAAACACCCCACCTGGAACCCGGGCCAGTACCTGAAATTCGCCGGCCAGCGGCTCCGCCCGGCGCTCGATCTGTTGTCCCGGATCGACGCCGAGACACCCGGGACGGTCTATGATCTGGGCTGCGGGCCGGGCAACCTGACACCTTTCTTGGCCGCGCGCTGGCCGGGTGCCAGGGTCGTCGGCGTCGATCATTCGGATGAGATGCTGGCCAAGGCCCGGGCCGAGTACCCGGACCGGGACTGGGTCCAGGCGGACGCGGGGGCCTGGGAACCGCCAGAACCGGCGGACGTGATCTATTCCAACGCGGCCCTGCATTGGATCGACGACCATGCGGCGTTGTTCCCCCAGCTGCTCGGCTGTCTGGCGGCCGGCGGCACCCTGGCCGTGCAGATGCCCCACAACCACGCGGCGGCGTCCCATACCGGAATACGCGAAACCGTGCTCGACGGCCCCTGGCGGGCGCGGCTGGAACCGGTGATGCGGGAGTTTCCCGTGCATGAACCGGACGTCTATTACGACATCATCCAGCCCCATGCGGCGGCACTGGATATCTGGGAGACGGTCTATGCCCAGGTCATGGAAGGCGACGACCCGATCGCCGAATGGACCAAGGGGTCGGCGCTCAAGCCGTTCCTCGACGCGCTGACCGACGGCCGGGAAAACGCCGCCTTCTACGACGCCTATGCGGCGCGCATGCGGGACGCCTATCCCAAGCGGGTCGACGGCAAGACCCTGTTCCATTTCCGTCGTCTGTTCATCGTCGCCCGCGCCTGATTCGCGCGCGGCTGTTCCCCGCGGCTGTTCCCAAGGCCTGTTTCGACCGGATGGACAGCGGCGCCGCGAACCCGGGCGCTACTTCCCCAAGACCACACCCTCGCGCCGACGGTCGGCGGCGCCCCTGAGGCCTTCCGCAGTCCGTTCGATGGATTGCAGGCCGCTGCGCATACCGCTGACGGCAACCCGATGCCCCTTGGCGCGGAGCGCGTCGACGACGCCGATCAGGCCCTCCTCGACCTCGGTCGCGCCGCCCCGGTTCATGGCATGGGGCAGGTCGGCCGCCGACTGCGGGTCCAGGCCCCAGGCCAAGACACCCAGCAGGGAGCGCACCGTATAGCCGATGATCCGCGAACCGCCCGGCGATCCGGTAGCGAAACGAAATCCGCCGTCCGGCCCCAAGACAAGGGTCGGCGACATGGACGAACGGGGCCGCTTGCCGGCGGCGACACGGTTGGGCGCCGGCCGGCCCCGCCAGTCGGGCCGGAACGAGAAATCGGTCAGTTCGTTGTTCAACAGGAAACCGCGCACGAACAAACGCGAGCCGAAGGCGCTTTCGATGGTCGAGGTATAAGACAAGGCGTTGCCGAAACGGTCGACGATGCTCATATGGGCGGTGGACAGCCCTTTCGTTTCGTCGCTCGGTCCGTCGTAGGCAGCCCCTTTCGCCCCCGGGGGGCGACCCGGTTCGACGACGCCTTCGTTGGCCCGGTCCGGCGAAATCAGGCGCGCCCGGTCCGCCAGATAATCCCGGTCGATCAAGCCTTGAACCGGTATTGGAATAAAATCACCATCCCCCAGATAAGCTTTTCGGTCGGCAAAGGCGAGGCGCCCCGCTTCGGCGATCAGATGAACCGCCCGGGCCGAATTCGGTCCCGACGCGGTCAGCGGAAAGTGCTCAAGGAGGCCGAGAATTTGCAGCGTCGCGATCCCGCCGGAAGAGGGCGGTCCCATGCCGCAGATTTTTTGATATCGAAACGAACTGCAAACCGGCGGCCGCTTGACCGCGCGATAGCCGGCCAGATCGGCCAGCGTCATCTTCGCCGGGTGATGCGGCGCGCGGCTGACCGCGCGGGCAATGGCCTGGGCAATATCGCCGCTGTAAAAGGCCTCGGCCCCACGGGCGGCAATCGCCGACAGGGTTTCGGCCAGGGCCGGGTTCTTGAGGATCGTCCCCGCGGGCTTGGGACCGTCCGGGCCATGAAAGTAGGCCTTGGCCGCCGGCACCCGATGGATCAAGCCGTCGCCGGCGATCTGCCGCGCAAGCCGCGCGGAAATCGGAAAGCCGTTCTCCGAGAGGCGGATCGCCGGACCGAAAAGCCGGGCCCAAGGCAAACGACCATGATCGCGATGGGCCATTTCCAGCATCCGCAACAGACCCGGGACGCCGACGGCGCGACCGCCCAAGATCGCCTGGCGATAGGGCAGCGGCCCGCCCCGTTGATCCAGGAACAGACCGGGCACGGCGGACGCGGGTGCGGTTTCGCGGCCGTCGTAGGTTTCGATCTTCTTCAATTTGCTATCGTAATGAATAAGGAACCCGCCGCCGCCGATGCCCGAGGATTGGGGTTCGACGAGGGTCATGACCATCTGCGCGGCGATCGCCGCGTCGACGGCGCTGCCCCCGGCATCGAGCATGTCCATGGCGGCGCGGGCAGCCAGCGGATGACTGACGGAAACCGCCTGCGTCGAAAAGGCCTGCCCGATCCAGGGCCGCGCCGGGCCGGCGGGCTGCGCGCAGCCCGCCAGCCCGCCGACGAGGAGCAAACAAGCAAAAACCCTGGTCCATCCGGGGCGACGCGGTTCAACACAAGACGGCCGGACGAACGGCCGGTTCAAGACGCGGGATCGGACGGGACGGGGCGGGCGACGCATGGCCCCATCCTAACCGGGACCGGTCAATTGCGCTTGCGGTTTTTGACCGAACCCGAAGACCAAGGGGGCAACGCAATGGCCGAAGAAGGACCGTCGCCGACGAGCCGGAGGGCTTTATGTTGCAGCGCGGTATTTCGCCCGAGGTCCCGGTCTGATACAGTCCGCCAGGGTTTGGGGGAATCCAGATGGACGCCGAGGTCGTTGATCAAGGCGCCGCCAGGCATGACGGGGAGCGAATTCGATGGCCCGCATTACCGTGAACGAGCTTAAGGCGCGCAAGGGCGGCATGCCCATCGTCTCGCTCACCGCCTATACCACGCCGCAGGCCAAGTTCCTGGATCCGCATTGCGACTTCCTGTTGGTCGGGGACAGCTTGGCGATGGTGGTCTACGGCCTGGAAACCACGCGCGGCGTGACATTGGACATCATGTGCGCCCATGGCCGCGCGGTCACACGGGGCGCCAAGCGGGCGTTGGTCGTCGTCGATCTGCCGCATGGGTCCTACGAATCGTCGCCGGAACTGGCCGTGGCCTCGGCCCACCGGGTGATCGACGAAACCCAGGCCCAAGCGGTGAAACTTGAAGGCGGCGAGGAGATGGCCGAACAGATCGCCGCCATCACCGCCGCCGGCGTGCCGGTCCTGGGACATATCGGCCTGCTGCCGCAAAAGGCGGAACACCGGGGCGCGTTCAAGATTCAGGGCCGCGACGACGCCGGCGCCCGCCAGGTCATGGCCGACGCCAAGGTCATCGCCGAGGCCGGCGTGTTCGCCATGGTCATCGAGGGCACCGTCGAACCTGTGGCCCGCGACATCACCGAACAGATCGACGTCCCGACCATCGGGATTGGTGCCTCCCCGGCCTGCGACGGCCAGATCCTGGTGACCCAGGACATGGTCGGCCTGTTTGCCGATTTCACGCCCAAGTTCGTCAAGCAGTACGCCGACCTCGGCAGCGCGCTGGAAAAGGCGGCAAAGGAATACGCTCGTGACGTCCGCTCTCGCCAATTCCCCGGCCTGGAGCACTGTTTCGGCGTGGAAAAGAAATAGCCGATGACAGGCGGGGCCGACATCGAACGGGTACGGACCATCGCCGACCTGCGCCGGTGCATCGCCGAATGGCGGGCCGCGGGCCTCAGCATCGGCCTGGTGCCAACCATGGGGGCGCTGCATGAAGGGCACCTGGCCCTGGTCGAAGCGGCGGTCGGCGGCTGTGACAGAACGATCGTCACCCTGTTCGTCAACCCGGCCCAGTTCGGACCCAACGAGGATTTTGCCGTCTATCCCCGGGACGAGGACCGCGACGCCGGTCTGGTCACCCGGGCCGGCGCGGATTTGCTGTTCGCGCCGAATGTCGATGAAGTCTATCCGCCGGACCATGCGACCCAGGTCCATGTCAGCGGCCTGGGCGATATCCTGGAAGGCGAACATCGCCCCGGGTTCTTCACCGGCGTTGCCACGGTGGTCAGCAAGCTTTTGCTGCAATCCCTGCCGGACCGGGCGTATTTCGGCGAAAAGGACTACCAGCAGCTTTGCGTGATCCGGCGTTTGACGCGCGATCTGGACATTCCCGTGTCGATTGCCGGGGTCAAGACCGTGCGCGAGGAAGATGGTCTGGCCCTGTCGTCGCGCAATGCCTATTTGACGACGGCGGAACGGGCGGTGGCGCCGGTCCTGCACGGCACCATCGCCCAAGTCGCGGAACAGGTCGGCCGCGGCGAAGACCCGAGGGACCAAGCCCAATGGGCGATAGACCAGCTACGGCGCGCCGGGTTCGGGGACGTCGATTACGTCACGGTGCGAAATGCCGAAACACTACAGGAAGCGGTCGATGCGTCCCTCCCGGCGCGGGTCCTGGCCGCCGCCTGGCTGGGCAAGGCACGGCTGATCGACAACGTCGCCGTATGAACGCCCGAACCGGAGAATGATGCCCGCCGGCCGGGGCCGTTCCAGCCGGCAATTGGGTCAAGACGGAACGCCGACGGGATCGCCCTGGTAGCTGGTGTCACGGAGGGGCTTTCGTTCCAACAGGCCTTCGGCGAGGAACCAGGCAACGGCTTCGGTGATCGCGGCGCGGGCGGAACGCGGGTTGAGGCCAAGCTCGCGCCGGGCCTTGGCGCAATCGAAAACCATCTCCGCCCCGGCGATGCGCACGCCGGTGAGCGATGCCTTCGGCGGCTTGCGCGTCACGAAGTCGGCCATGGTTTCGGAAACGGCGGCGACGGCGAGCGCCAGACCATAGGGAATGCGGGTGCGGGGCATGGCCAGGCCCGTGACCTCGCGAAGAATCAACAGCACCTGTGAGAGCAACAGGTTCTCTCCGCCCAGAATGTAACGTTCGCCGGGCCGGCCGTGGCGCGCCGCCAGCAGATGGCCAAGCGCCGCATCGCGCACGTCGATCATGTTCATCTCAAAATCCAGAAAGGCCGGGTTCTTGCCGTTCAGAAAATCGAGCAGCATCTGCGTCGGCGGGGTCGGCCCCCGGTCACCCGGCCCGATGGGCAGGGTCGGGTTGACGACGACGACGGGCAAGCCATCACGCGCCGCCTCCAGCGCCGCCTGCTCGGCCAGGAACTTGGACCGGCAATAGGGACCCGGCATGTCCGAAAGCGAACGTTCCAGGTTCTCGTCCAGAATTCCCGGCTTGCCGGCGCGGCGGCCCTTGAGAATCGATTCCGTGGAAGTATAGACGATGCGCTCGGTCCGCGCCCGCCTCGCCTCTTCCAGCACGGTCACCGTGCCCTCGGTATTGACCATCAGAAAATGGTCTCGTTTGTTCGGCGCCCACAGGTTCGGATCGGCGGCCAAATGGAACAGGACATCGACGCCCGAAAGGCTGTCGCGGACGAGGGCCCGGTCAAGGATCGAGCCCCGGATGAAATCGGCCCGTGGGTCGACCGGCGCTCGGTCGCGGATGTCCAGGATACGGACCTGGAAGCTCTCGTCCAACAATTGACCGACCAGGTGATGGCCGATGAACCCCGACCCGCCGGTGACCAGCGCCGTCTTGCCCCGGCCCCAGCCGCCACGTTCGCCCTTGCTTGGATGAAAGGTCATATCGCGCCCTCCCGCAAATCGATCAATGCCATATCCACCCCCATCTCCCCGCAGAGAACGGCGAACCGTTCGGGCTTGGCGGTAACCCGGGGCACCTTGTTCTGACCGCCCATTTTGTCCTTCAGACGCATCCAGGCTTCGAAGGCGCCCGCCGGACGCCAAACGATACGCGGCGCCCCAAGCCCGGAATCGCCAACCCGGGCGCTGGCGTAGTCCTCATTGATATTGCAGAGCACACGGTCGACCTGGGCGGCGAAACGCCGGGCCAGGGCCGCCGGGGCCGATGGCGGCGTGCCTGCGGGTTCCACCAGGTAGACGTGATAGCCGGTCTCGCCCGCGCGCTCCGGCATCACCGGGCCGACGGTGTATTCGCGAACGTCCAGGCCGGTTTCCGCGGCCGCCGCGCGGACGGCCTGGTCGATCTCGGCGGCGATCAGATGTTCACCGAAGGGTGTCAGGCTTTGCGCCACCCGGCCTTGGATCAGCAGCCGCGGCGGGCGGACATCGACGAAACGAACCACATCGCCCAATAGGTAGGACCACAGGCCCGCACAGGTCGACAGCGCGATCGCGTAATCGACGCCGGGTTCCACCGTCTTGACCCAATGACGGGTCGGGCGGTCGCTGTCCAGATCCTCCAGGGGGACGAATTCATAGAACAGATCGTTGTCGAGCATCAGGCGCAGGCCCTCGCCCGCGCCCCGGTCGGCACAGGCGATAAACCCTTCGCTGGCGGCGTAAAGTTCGCGGCATTCTGCGGGCGCCCCGGCCAGATGGGGGGCCAGCCGGGCGCGGTACAGATCCATGGGCACGCCGGAATGGATCATCAGGTTCAAATCCGGGAAGGTCGGCCCTTCCAACGTCCCGGCCCGGGCCTTCAATTCACGGATGCGATCAAGCATCACCAGAACCCAGTTGCACATCCCGGAAATCATCGTGATGCGTTCGTCCAGGACCCGGCGCGACAGGGTTTCCAGCTTTTCGTCCCAATTGGAGATCAGCGCCAGTTCGGGGGTCGGGAAGATCCGACGCCGGACCCAGAACGGCGTCGTCTTGGTGTTGACGCCGCTGACGTCGCCGCCGAAAACGCCGGGCGCCAATTCCTCCAGCGACGTCGATCCGGCGATGATGAAGGACTTGCCGTTGAGGGGCCGGCTCTGCGGGTTGTGGCGCAGGTGAAAGGTCATCAGATCGAAACCCGCCGCCTCGTTGCCGCGAACGATGCCCTTGGTCACCGGGATATGCTTGGTCGCCCCGGAGGTCGTGCCCGAGGTCTTGGCGAAATAGGGAATCCGACCAGGCCAGGAGATATCGTCGAGCACCGGAAACGGCGCCTGCCAGTAGTCTTTCCAGAAATCTTCGAAGGCGCGCAGCGGCACCCGATCCTGGAAATCAGCAACGCCGCGGATTCCGGCGAAGGCATGGTCGCGGCCGAACCGGGTCTCCTGCGCGCGTCGAACCAGGCCAAGCAGCGTGCGTTCCTGCTGGGCCGCCGGGTCCATGGTCATCAATCGGGCGTACCGGCGTTTCGCCAGAAGTTTAAGGATGGGCGTCGGATCCATGACGTTTCGAAAGACGGGGCCGAAACATGGAGGCGATGAATCGGCGAAAAGGTTGTGATGCCGCCCGAATGTAAAGGCGCAATGCGAAAGCCGAGTTACAGCGGCGCTTCATTTTTGCGGCGGCCCGTGGGCAACTGATCAACGCCCGCCAGGGCCAGCGGGCCGGCCAGTTGACGCAGGGCAAACCGGCCATAGTCCCCCGCGTGGCGGTCGTCATCGGCCTGAAAGGCGGCCGGCAAGCCCCACCAGGGCAGGGTTGGATGGCGATGATGGACAGCATGCAGGTTGAAGTTCAGCAGGGCCGCCTGCACCGGCCCGGGCAGGCGCAGGTTGTAGGCATGCAGATGATCGCCGACCGGCGATCCGTAGTGGTAGATATAATCCAGGAACGAGATGCAGAAACCGCGGCCGAGCAGGACCAGGCCGAGCATCCAGGCATCGGCGCCATAGGCCCAAGCGCCGGCCCCGAACAGGACCACGATCAGGGCGCTGTCCATGCGGATTTCGCGGATCGCCGCGGGCTTCAGAATCGCCCGTGCCGCATGGGCGTTGAAACTGTCGACCGAAAGATAACGGTCACGCAGCCGGTGCATGACCGACAGGGGCAGGACGAAGGCCAGCATGCTCAAGACCTGGGTCAGGTAGAGGCCGATCAGGAGATTGAAATAGTATCCCGGCGCCCGGGCGGCGGCGGTTTCCGACGCCGGGTCGTACAGCTCCTGGCGCTCGAGGGACGTGCGGTTGAAGCGATGGTGCAGCAGATGCCCGGTGCGCAGCACCCGCCAGGGCGCGCCGTAACACATGGCCAGCAACCGGCCGGCCCGCCGGCTGGCCTCCGGGGTTCGGGCGAAGTTGCCATGGATGGTCTCGTGGATCAGCGACCATAGGGGATTGTTGAGCAGCACCAGGGGCATCAAGGTCCAGGCCCAGGCACGGTCCAGCGGCAGCAAAAACACCGGCAGCAGGAACATCTGATAGGCCGCGGCCAGGCCGTGCAGAACCGCCAGCGCCCGGTTGAAACGCCAGCCCGCTTGATCCGACAAGCCACCGCTGCGGCCGTCCGCCTGTTCGTCCATGCGCCCGATCCTTCGGCCTTGGCCGATGCCTGGCCGATCGGCCCGGAATGATGGCTGCGGCCTGTTACCGTTTGGTGACGCAGGCGGGCAGAAAAGCGGGCGGGCCTGCGGCCGGGGAAGCAGTCCGATCGGCGCGGAATGGTTTCCGCTTGATGGATGTGGTGCTCAACCGGATTCCATGGGGGGGTCCGTTCGACCGGACCGCACAGGCGGCAGATCGACCCGGGCGACGATGCCCTGAAGGTCGTCGGACGGCGGCGGATAGAGGTCCATCACCTTGGGGTCATGGCCGGGAACCACGTGGTCCGGGCTATCGGCCAGACGCGCGACCTTTTTGTGGCCCTCCAGCATATCGCCGATGTGCAAGACCACGGGAAACGGGTTCTGATGAACCCAATTGTCGTAGAGGTGCATGGCATCCGATGCCAAGACGACCCAGCCACGTTCCGTCCAGGCACGGACGAACTGCATCCCCTGGGTATGCCCCCCCACATGATGCAGGGTAAGGCCGGGAAACAGATCCTCGTCACCGGTATGGAACGTGACCCGATTATTGTAAAGTTTTCTGACAAGATGGGTGACATCGTCGACGTTGTAGGATGAGCGGAGGATCTCGTACTTCATATGCCGGCCGGTGACGTAGGACATTTCCAGGTCCTGGATGTGGAAAGTCGCCCTGGGAAACTTGTCCAGATTGCCGCCGTGATCGTAATGCATATGCGTGATCACCACGTCCTCAACCTCATCGGGCTCGACATCGACGAGCTTCAGGCTTTCCGCCGGACAGCGGTGAAGGGTTCGTCCCCGGGCGTCGGCGGCGGCCTGGTCGAAGCCGGTGTCGATGACCACTGTCCGGGTCTCCGACCGGCAGACCCAGACGAAATAGTCGATGGGATAGGGCGCGTCATGCGGGTCCGGCGGTCGCATGAAGTTCATCGACCGGGGCCGGTCGTGGGTGGCGTATTTGATGGCGTAAAGCCGATAGGGTTCCGATTGGGTCATTTCGGGTTCGGTCATGATGCCGCAGGGTAGCCAGGGTCAGGGTCGGGCGGCAAGGCCATTTGCGGCGCGGCGCGGCGGCGGCTAAGATCGCCCAAGCGCGCGCAATCCACGACAACGGATATCGTCATGGTCCTGGAACTGACCCCGGAACATTTACAGCAGTTCGACGAAGAAGGCTGGCTTTTCTTTGAGGACGTGTTCGACGCCGACGAGATCCGCGTACTGAACGCCGAGGCCCACAAAATTTTCGCCTCGGACCGGAAGGAAGTGTTCCGCGAAGCCGACGGCACGACGGCGCGCACCGCCTTCGCCGCGCAAAACTACAACGAGGCCTATCGGCGGCTGGGCGCCCATCCGCGCCTGGTCGGCCCGGTGATGCGGGTTCTCGACGGCCCGGTCTACATGCATCAGTTCAAGATCAACGCCAAGGCGGCGTTCAACGGCGACGTCTGGCAATGGCATCAGGACTACGGCACCTGGAAGCGCGACGACGACATGCCGGAAGCCCGGGCCATGAACATCGCCCTGTTCCTGGAAGACGTGACCGAATTCAACGGCGCCTTGATGTTCATCCCGCGCTCACACAAGGCCGGGACGCTCAAGGCCGGGCACGACCTGGAGACCACCAGTTATCCTTTGTGGACCATCGACAACGAGACGATCCGCGACCTGGTCGCCGCGGGTGGAATCATTTCGCCCAAGGGCAAGGCCGGCAGCGTCATCATGTTCCATTCCAACCTGGTGCACGGCAGCCCGTCCAACATGTCGCCCTTCGATCGGACCATTGTCTACCTGTCGCTCTGTCACGTGGACAATCACATCCGCCGCTTCAAACGCGCCGAATGGATCGCCCATCGGGACTTCACGCCGATCGAGCCGCTCGCCGACGACTGCCTGAAGGCACTGGCGGCGGAACGGACCGCGGCGGCGGAATAATCGCTCCCGTAACCTGCTCGCGCAAGACGTTGACCGGGATCAAGGCGCGCCGGGAATGCCTGGCATAGACTTTTCTCATGGATACCGATGAACTGCGCGCCGCCATCAACCTTTTGATGACGGAAATGGAAGAACAGCCGGAAGACCTTCGTGAGATCCACCTTCGGTTGATCGAACTGCTGGATCAACTCCGCGCCACGGGCGCCGACCTGCCGGACGATTTGGTCGCACTGGAACGGCGCCTGACGCAAGACATCGAAGGCGTGGCCGAGGACGGGGCCTAAGGCCGGCGGTGCTTCGCCGGCGCGGCGAACGTGGGCATTGCGCCTATTGCGCGCCAGAACTCGCATGGCGTAGCGGCACAGGCGCCGGCGGCCGAATGGTCATGCATCGGCCACCATGGGCGGCGCGAAGACGGGGCGTCCCGCGCGGTCTTCCGTGTCCCAGGGGAAGTTGACCCAGCGGTCCTGGGCGACGCGGTGGATGTAGATATCCACCAGTTCGATGGCCCGTGGTTTGGCGTAGAGCGTCACCAGACAGGCGTCAGGCAGGATTTCCCGCGCCTTTTCAAGTGTTCGACCCGTATCGACAATGTCGTCGACCACCAACCAGCCCTTGCCACGATCGGCCGCGGCCAAGTCCGGTTCCTTGAGCACCGTCAAGGGGCCGGAGGTCTGCCCCTGGTAACTGGCGACGGCAAGGGTGTCGATCAGACGAATGTCCATTTCCCGGGCGACCACCGCGGCCGGAATCATCCCGCCCCTGGTGATGGCGACGATCCCCTTCCACGGACCGCGCCAGGCCTCCTGCCCCGGCCGGTCCTGAAGCAGGCGCGCGACCAGACTACGCGTATCACGGTGCAAATCCGCCCAGGAAACCATCAATTCGTTGCCGCTCGGCATTGTCGGCGTCCCATCCCGAATAATCGAACGCGCCCGTGCGATCGGCGGCCGACCGGCCCGCCGGGCGGCGACACTCTAACCCGAGGCGTTGCGCGCAGAAACGGAAAAACCGGCGGTCCCCATGATATTATGGCGAAACGGCCGCCCCGGCCCACAAAAAACCGGCATCGGCGATGCCGGTTTCGTCCAATCCGTAGGTAGATTTCAGAGGCCGGCCCCTATCGCACGTAGAGATGAACCTCGTTGGTTTTCGCCGCGCCCATGGTCCGCGACGATACCGCCACGCGGGTCGGCGGCAGGCCCATTTCCACCAACGAGCGCTTGACGTCTTCCGCATGGCGCTTGGCCTTGTTCGTGTTAATCGCGACCCGCGCGGTCCCGCCAGCCGACGGCGCCACGGCCACCAGGTCGAAGACCGCGGTGGGGTGGCTTTCCAACGCCCGGCTGACCGCCGAGTAGAGGGCTTGCTGATAGGGAACATTCGGCCGGTCGAAACGAATCACCACCAAGGGACGGCGACCCTGGGTATTGGCCGGCCCGGCAACCTGATTGGCGCCGCCGCCGCGGCCCGTGACCGCCGCATCCAGTAACGACGCGCCCAGCGATTCGCCCTGCCGGATGCCTGCGGAAATCTGCACCAGGTTGCGCTGCTCGGCGCCGATCCAGCTGGACTGACGGCGCACATCTTCCGTGACCTCGCGGTGCAGGCGGTCGATCAAAACGACAGTGCGGTCGACCTCGTCTTCCAAAATCGCCAGCTGTCGATGGTCTTCATCGACCGCGCCGGAAACCTTGAACGCCGCCCGCACGCTTTCGGTCAGGAACGACGCCAATGTCGAATCGCTGGCCACGCCGGTCGACAGCTTGTTCATCTCGCCAACGTCCTGGCTCAACCGGTTCAAATCCTGCTGGGCGGTGTTGAATTGCTGGACCAGGACCGGGTTGCCGCGGGTGGTGCCGACCTGCAGCCGCGATTTCACCGCGGCGACGGTTCCATGATACTTTTGAGAATTTTCGACGATGCGCGAACGCACACCCTGGAGCTGGTCGTTGTGTTGCATGATCGAGGACTGCAGCTTCCGCAACTCGTCGCGCAGTTCTTCGACCTTCTTGCCGACGAAGGTTCCCGTCGTGGTGCCGGGCGTCACGCCCGCCGGCTCGAAACTGGTGCTGCCCAAGGCCGGTTGTCCCGTCGTCTGGGCCTGGGCCGCCGATTGGACCGCCGGGGCCGCGCCGCTGGCCGCCGCGGTTTCCGTACCCTGGGCCGGGGCCGCCTCAGCTTGCTGCGCCGGCTGCGCCGCCGGATCGGATGCGCTCAAAGACGGCCAGAGATCCTCGTCGAACGAACACGCCCCCGTGACAAGAACGGCCCCCGCCATCAAAAGTCTCAGTTTCGGAAAAGCCATCTCGTCCGTGAGCCCTTGAGTTTCTCCCGAAATCAATCGGATTTATTTGTCGTTTCCCAATGGGGCATAAAAGCAAGACATACCCCGCCCCTCAGTTTCCGGGCGAGTGTACTCAAAGCCCCCGAACACCACAAGTTCCTATTTTCATAAGAAGATTCCGTCTCTGGCCCGGTTCGCGCCGGCCCCCTCCCGGGGGTCGGCGACGGCGTCTCGATCGGTCACCCACCGGGCCTTCTGGGCCTTGCATTGGTGGGCACCGTTTAGTAGTGTCCGCCCCTTCCGATCGGGGCCGGATCAGGGGCCCCAAGATCAAGCGCCCGTAGCTCAATTGGATAGAGCGTCTGACTACGGATCAGAAGGTTGGGAGTTCGAGTCTTCCCGGGCGCGCCATCTTCCCCGACACCCTCCTGCAAGGCGCCCAAGGCACGCCCGTCTGGGCCCGTCTTTAACCCTGTTTTTCGCCATCCCGAAGGTGGTTCGACAGGGCCCGGCGGGCATCTTCGGGTATCGCTTCGGCGGCCTGTTTGTCATAGTTGAAATAAACGTAAGTGGCCCTGCCCCTGGCGCATAAGCGGTCACCCTGGCGCAGCTCCTCATACAGCGTGAAGCTCTTGTTGCCGAGGCGTTCGACCCAAATCCGAACCGTCGCCTGCTCCTGGAAGTAGGCCTGCGCCAGGTAGTCGACGCTCATATTGACCAGCGCCACCCGCCAGCCGCGAAAGGCCAGGTCGGGGGTAAGAATGCGAAACACCTCGCGACGTCCGGCCTCGAACCAAACGGGAATAAAAACATTGTTGATGTGCCCGGCGCCGTCCGTTTCGGACACGCGCGGTGTGATCTGCGTTTCCCACATGGGCAACCCTCTTATCTCAGGACGGCAACATGCCGCTTGATCAATGCCAGTTGGTTGTATCGAAGCCCAGCGGTCGGCAAATGGCGGACGACCCGACCGGCGCCTCGCCCCCCTTATGCCGCCGTCCAGCCGCCATCGACGACCAGCGCCGCGCCGGTGATCAGCGCCGCCGCGTCGGAAGCCAGAAAAACAACGGCGCCCATCAGATCCTCGACCCGGCCGACCCGGCCGAGGGCGATCTTGCTTTCGACGTAGGCCCTGAATTCGGCGTCATCGAGCATGCCCGCGGTCATCGGCGTTTCGATGAACGTCGGACAGATGGTGTTGACGCGGATGCCTTTGGCGCCGAATTCCCAGGCCATGGCCTTGGTCATGCCCTCGACCGCGTGCTTGGTCGCGCAATAGACCGCCCGTTTCGGCCCGCCGACCAAGCCCATTTGTGACGACATGTTGATGATCGACCCGGGCAAACCGGCCGCGACCAGGCCCCTGACCACGGCCTGGACGACGAACAACGCGGCCTTGACGTTCAGGTCGACGATCGCATCGTAATCCGTTTTGGTAATGTCCAACAAGTCCTGCGGCCGGTTGCCGCCGGCGTTGTTGACCAGAATCTGGAACGGTCCCAGGCGCTCGATCGCCGCGCTTGTTTGTTCCGTATTCGTTACATCCATCGGCAGCGAGTCGGCCAGACCGCCGGCGTCGCGGATCGCCCGGGCCGCGGCCTCGACTTTGTCGGCGGACCGCGCCGCCAAGGTGACATGGGCGCCGGCCTCGGCCAGGGCCTGGGCGGCAGCAAAGCCGATGCCCTGGGACGCGCCGGTCACCAAGGCGCGGCGCCCATCCAGGCGGAAGCTTGGGGTCCGGTGCAGGGAGAGTTCGGTCATCGGCGCGCTCACCGCTTGGCGACGACGCCATAGGGCGGAACGTTGTCCCGACCGTAGCGGCGAACGCGGATGTTGGCCTGTTCGCCGTGGCCGGCGAACCCTTCGATGGCGCACAGTCGGGAACAATATCCGCCGATCATCGCAGACGCCTCGTCGGTCAGCACCTTCTGATAGGTACAGGTCTTCATGAACTTGCCGACCCACAGGCCGCCGGTATAGCGCGCCGCCTGTTTGGTCGGCAGCGTATGGTTGGTGCCGATCACCTTGTCGCCGAAGGACACGTTGGTCCGGGGACCCAGGAACAGGGCCCCGTAATTGGTCATATTGGTTGCGAAATAATCAGGATCTTCCGTCATCACCTGGACATGCTCATAGGCCAGGCCGTCCGCCACCTCGACCATTTCGTCGGTGGTCTCGCAGACGATCACCTGGCCATAGTCGCGCCAGGCTTCGCGCGCCACCTCGGCGGCCGGCAGAATGCCCAACTGGCGCTCGACCTCGGCCATGGTGTCCTCGGCCAGCTTGCGGGAATTGGTCACCAATGTCGCCGGCGAAGTCGGCCCGTGTTCCGCCTGGCCCAGCAAATCGACGGCGCAGATCTCGCCATCGACCGTTTCGTCGGCGATCACCATGGTTTCCGTCGGCCCGGCGAAGAGATCAATGCCGACCCGGCCGAACAGTTGGCGCTTGGCTTCGGCGACGAACATGTTGCCGGGACCGACCAGCATGTCGACGCCCTGGACCGTTTCGGTGCCGAGCGCCATCGCGCCGATCGCCTGAACGCCGCCAAGCAACAGGATCTCGTCGGCGCCGGCGAGCTGCATGGCGGCGACGATCGCCGGATGCGGCTTGCCGTCCTGGGGCGGGGCCGCGGCGACGATCCGATTGACGCCGGCGACCTTGGCCGTGAGCACGCTCA
>JANQIJ010000316.1 GCA_028282185.1 Rhodospirillales bacterium | reverse complement strand
GGCGAAGGCACCGCGACGGTTCGTGTGAAGGACATCGCCAGGGTCGAACTGGGCTCGCAAAGCTACACCACGATCGGCTACCTGGACCGCAATACCGCGCTGCCCATCCTGATCTTTCAACGGCCCGGATCGAACGCCCTGGCGACGGCGGATGAGTTGATCCAAACGATGAACGACATGGCCGAGAGCTTTCCGCCCGGCCTGGAACACACCATCGTCTACAACCCGACGGAATTCATCGCGGAATCGGTCGATGCGGTATACATGACCATTGCGGAAGCCGTCGTCCTGGTCATCTTGGTCATCCTCGTGTTCCTGCAGAACCTGCGGGCCGCGGTGATTCCGATCATCGCCATCCCCGTCTCGTTGATCGGCACCTTCTTCGTCATGTCCCTTTTGGGCTATTCGATCAACAATTTGACCTTGTTCGGTCTGGTCCTGGCGATCGGCGTCGTCGTCGATGACGCCATCGTGGTCGTCGAAAACGTTGAACGCTATATCGCCGAGGGCCTATCGTCGCGTGACGCGGCGCATAAAACCATGGATGAAGTGGGCGGCGCCCTGATCGCAATGTCCCTGGTCCTGGTCGCCGTGTTCCTGCCGACGGCGTTCATCGAAGGCATTTCCGGCCAGTTTTACCGCCAGTTCGCGATTACCGTGGCCACGGCGACGTTGATCTCGCTATTGGTCTCGCTGACCCTGTCGCCGGCGCTCTGCGCCTGGTTGATGAAGCGCGAGGACGCCGCGACGACTGGTCCCATGGCGGTTTTGACGGCACCGTTCCGCAAGTTTGCCGACGGCTTCAATTGGCTGTTCGACCGCCTGGCGTCCGGTTATGCCGGGTTGACCCGCCGGCTGGTGCGCACCAGCTTGATTGTCCTGGCGGTCTACGGCGGCCTGCTCGCCCTGACCATGGAACGCTTTCAGTCGATCCCCACCGGCTTCATCCCCGAACAGGATCAAGGCTACTTGATCACCGTGGTGCAGTTGCCGCCCGGCGCCAGCCTGGCTCGGACCGACGCCGTGGTGCAGCGGGCCATCGACGTCATCCTGGAACATCCAGAGGTCGAACACGCCGTCGGCTTCGCCGGGTTCGACGGCGCGACCTTCACCAACGCGCCCAACGCGGGCGCCATCTTCGTGCCGATGAAAGAGATCGGCGACCGCGACCGGCGGGGCGAGCCGGCGGGCAAGATCCTGGGTGAACTGCAACGCAGCCTGTTCCAGATCGAAGACGCCTTCGTCTTCCTCCTGCAGCCGCCACCGGTCCGCGGCATCGGCACCGGCGGGGGATGGAAGCTCTATGTCCAAGACCGACGCGGCCGCGGAACACAGGCGCTCGAGGCCGCGACCCGCGGCCTGGTCCAGGCGGCCAACGGCGATCCGGCGCTGACCCGGGTGTTTACCTTGTTCAACACATCAACGCCGAAGATCTACGCGGACATCGACCGGGTGAAGGCGGAAATCCTGGACGTTCCCGTGGAACGGGTCCTGGAGACGCTGGAGGTCTTCATCGGCTCGGCCTATGTCAATGATTTCAATTTCTTAGGAAGAACCTACCGGGTCACGGCCCATGCCGACGGTCCCTACCGGGACGAGCCCAACGACGTTGCCAAATTGCGCGCCCGCGCGACCACCGGCGCCATGGTGCCGATCGGCTCGGTCGCCACCTTCCATGACATCACCGGCCCGCACCGGGTGCCCAGGTACAACCTCTATCCGGCGGCGGAAGTCCTGGGCGCCACGGCGCCGGGCGTTTCCACAGGTGAGGCGATCGCCCGCGTCGAGGCCCTCTCGGAAACCGCCCTGCCCGACGGCTTCGATTTCGAATGGACCGAACTGGCGCTGCAGGAGAAGCTGACGGGCGATACGGCGATCTTCGCCTTCGTGCTGGCCGTGGTGTTCGTCTTCCTGTTGCTGGCGGCGCTTTATGAAAGCTGGCTGCTGCCTCTGGCGGTGATCCTGATCGTGCCGATGTGCTTGTTGGCCTCCGTAATCGGACTGGGCTTCCGGGGCATGGACAGCAACATCCTGGCCCAGGTCGGCTTCGTCGTGCTGATCGCCCTGGCGGCGAAAAACGCGATCCTGATCGTCGAATTCGCCAAACAGGCGGAAGACAACGGCATGAACCGGTTCGATGCCGCGGTCGAAGCGGCGCGGACCCGGCTTCGACCGATCCTGATGACCTCTTTCGCCTTCATCCTGGGCGTCCTGCCATTGGCCGTCGCCACAGGCGCGGGCGCGGAAATGCGCCAGTCATTGGGCACCGCCGTGTTCTCCGGGATGGTCGGGGTCACCCTGTTCGGCCTGCTGTTCACGCCGGTGTTCTATGTGGTCTGCCGCTGGTTCGCCCGGCGCCGCCCGGCGCCCCCCACCGCATCGGGCGCCTAGCCGGACGGCTCGCCCGCGGCCGGCCTGCGCCGTCGCGGATTACTCGGGGTCGTCGGGCCGCCGGAATTCGACGCCCAAGGCCTTTTCGTAGACCTTGATCATGGAACTCTTTGGCGCCATGCCGTGGCCGTCGGCGATCGCCGTTTGATAAATCCCGGTCATGGCGTTCATCAACGGCGTCAGCGCCTTGTGCTCGACAGCCAGGTGCTGAATGTTACGGATGTCCTTGTAGGCCCATTGCATGGGGAAATCGTCGTCGAATTTCCGCGCCAACATGCGCGGCGCGAAGTGTTCCGAGGCAAAACTCCGCGAACTGCCGCTGGTCACCAATTCCAGGACCAGATCCGGATCGAGGCCCGCCTTGACCGCCAGCGGCAGCAACTCGCAGATCGCCGCGATGTTGATGTCGTAGATCACGTTGTTCAACGCCTTCATCGCCTGGCCGCTGCCCATGCCGCCGCAGTGGATGACGTTGCTTCCGACGATGTTCAAATACGGGCCGGCCGCCGCGAAGGCGTCGTCCGGACCGCCGAACATGACCGTCAGGCTACCGTCGGACGCCCGCTTGGGCAGACCGGACACAGGGCAATCCCAGTAGGCCATGCCCCGCTTGGCCGCCGCGTCGTGGATCGTGAGCGCATCCGCCCGTTCCATGGTCGTGATATCGACGACGGTGAGACGGTCGCGCCCGGCGTCGGCCAGACCGTCTTTTGCAAAAAGAACGTCACGCACCTGCGGCGCGTCGGGCACGCAGACGAAGACGGTTTCGACCCGCGCCGCGACCTCGGCCGGGGTCGCGCAAGCGACGGCGCCGGCGGAGGTCAACTGTGCCACGGCCTCGGTCGACAGGTCGGCGACATAAAGCGTCTCAACCGCCTTGGTCAAGTTGAGCGCCATGGCGCGCCCCATGGCACCCAGTCCAATGAATCCAGCGGCGGGAAGGGTCATGGCGGGCTCCTGTCTTTGTCACGCGCCGCGCGGCGCGGCATCCTGGCCTCAACTTAGCCAGGATCGACCGATGCCCGCCATGGCTTTATGCCGCGGAACGGCGCCGCGCCCGTCGCGTTCTAAAGAAAATGCTGGGCGACGACGATATAGAGCGGAATGCCGACCAGCAGATTGAACGGGAAGGTCAGGCCAAGGGGCAAGGCGACGTAAAGCGCCGGGTTGACGTCCGGCATGGCGATCCGCATTGCCGCTGGCACCGCGATGTATGACGCCGAGGCCGCCAAGGTCATCATCAATACCGTGTCGCCCAAGCCCAGGCCGATCATCGTCGCCGCGCCTAGGCCGAAGCTCGCACCGCAAAGCGGCATGAGGCAGCCGAAGGCCAGCGCGCCAGGGGACAACACCCGGCGGTCGCGCAACAGGCCGTCGCCGGTCTTCAACCCCATGTCCAGCAAGAACAGGCAGAGAACCCCTTGCAGGGGGTCGAAAAAGAATGGGGCAACAACTTCGGCGCCGGACTGTCCGACCAGCCAGCCGATCACCAATGCGCCGAGGATCAAATAGATGCTTTCGTTCCAGACGACGACCTTGAGAATTTCCGAAACCTCCGCCGGTTTCTCGCCGCCGCGACCGGCAAGGGCCAAGCCCGTGGCGATGGCCGGGGCCTCCATCAGGGCCGCAACGGCGACCATGCCGGCGGCGAAGGCAATGGCCGTGTCTGTCAGCAAGGCGCTGGCGGCAATGAAGGTGACGATGCTGATCGAACCGTAATGCGCGGCAAGCGCCCCCGCCTCGCGCCGTTCAAAACGGGTCAGGCGTCGCAACAGGAAATACGCCCAAAGCGGCATGGCGGCGCTGAGGAAGATGCCCGCCAAGGCCGCCATGGCGATGTTGCCAATGCCTTCGTTGGCGATGGCGACCCCGCCTTTCAGGCCGATCGCAATCAACAGATAGAGCGCGACACTTTTCGAAAAATTATCGGAAATCCGAATGCTGACCCGGGCCAAGGCCCCGGCCAAGCCGAGGAGAAAAAACAAGACCGGCGGCGACAGCAGCGTCGAAACGGCGAGATCCATGTTTTTTGCCTCCTCGTCTTCGTCCATCGGCGCTCGGCTCGGCGCCCCGCGTGGCAAACGTCCGCCCCCCGCACGCCTGTCGGTCCACGCAAAATGAAAAGAATGGGGTGGCTGATGGGATTCGAACCCACGACCCTCGGCACCACAAGCCGATGCTCTAACCAACTGAGCTACAGCCACCACATGGTCTTGAACAACCGCGCGGGCTTCACGCGGCCGGCCGGGCCGGCGAAGGCATCCGGCAGCGCGCCTTTACTAGTCCGCCGCCCGGGTCCAGTCAAGCAACGCCGTCCGTTGGATGGAAGTAAACGGCAAGCCAAACGGTCGGCCCATCCGCCGCCGTCCATTCCACGCGGTGGCGGCGGTGCGTGGGAATATGCAGGTGATCGCCAGGGCCAAGCGCATGGACCTCGGCGTCACCCTCAAACCGAAGGCCGGCGCCGCCCACCAGAACCAGCACCCATTCTTCTTCTGGCTGGTCGTACCAAGCGCCCGCCTCGGTTGCATGTCCATTTGAAACGATCCGCTTAAGACGGAAGGCGTTTCCTTCGACCAAGGTCTCGAAGACCTCTTCAAGCGCATCGACAGGCACGTCCGTCAGCAGGTTCGCGATCTTGACCGACACGGCCGTTGCCTCCATTACCCCGGCTAACATACAGTGCGCGCCCATCCAAAGGCACGCAGAGACAACAGCCGTCATTGAGGAGGTACTCATGGTCCGATTGGCCGCCGCCATGTCGCGTCTGGGCACGGAGAGCGCTTTCGAAGTCCTGGCCCGCGCCAATGCCCTTGCCGCGCAAGGCAAGCAGGTCATCAACCTGGGCATCGGTCAGCCGGACTTCAAAACCCCGGACCATATCGTCGAGGCGGCGATCAAGGCGTTACGCGACGGGCATCACGGATATACTCCCGCCAACGGCATCCCGGAGTTGAGGGAGGCCGTGGTCCGCGACATCGCCAAATACCGGGGGGTCGAGATCGACCCGGCCCAAGTCATTGTCGTGCCCGGCGGCAAGGTGACCATGTTCTTCGCCATGCTCACATTCGGCGAACCGGGGGCGGAAATCATTTATCCCAACCCGGGTTTTCCGATCTACGAAAGCGCGATCAATTTCACCGGCGCCAAGGCGGTACCCATGGCCTTGCACGAGGACAAGGGATTCGCCTTCTCTGCCGAGGAAGTGCTGTCCCTGATCACGCCGGCGACACGCCTGATCATCCTCAATTCGCCGGCCAATCCGACCGGCGGCGCGGTGCCCCGCGGAGAAATGAACGCGCTGGTCCAAGGGCTCCTGCGCCATCCCCAGGTGGCCGTCCTGTCCGACGAAATCTATAGCCGCATGCTCTATGATGGGCGGACGCACATCAGCTTGCTGGAGTACGAAGAAATCCGCGATCGGGTGATCCTGCTGGACGGTTGGTCCAAAACCTATGCGATGACCGGATGGCGCATGGGTTACGGCGTCTGGCCCGCCGCCTTGGTCGAACCGGTGACCCGCCTGGCGATCAACTGCAACTCCTGTGTCAACGCGGCCGCACAATGGGCCGGAATCGCCGCCCTCGACGGTCCGCAGGACGGCGTCGACGCGATGGTCCGGGCCTTTGATGAAAGGCGCAAGATGATCTTTCGCGAACTCAACCAGATTCCCGGATTTCGCTGCGTCGAGCCGGGCGGCGCATTCTACGCCTTTCCCAACATTTCCGACACCGGGATGAGCGCCATGACGCTGCAGGACAAATTGCTGAACGAAGCCGGCGTCGCCGCCATCGCCGGGACCAGCTTCGGCGCCCATGGCGAGGGCTACATCCGGTTTTCCTATGCCAATTCGACGGAGAACATTCTGTCGGCAATGGACAAGGTGCGCGCCTGTCTGGCGGCTTGAGGCGCGCCGCGACCTGCCATCAGTGCATATGCATAATCTTTATGCAATTGTCTAAATTTTACGCCTTCACACCAAACAAATTTCTACTTCATTGCTTTAGTTTAGCGTTATAAAATGTTGTTTATAAGTGAATTTTTCCGCAGACCGCCCTCTGGCATGCGTCCTGCACTATGGTGGTGACGGCCGATCCGGTCGTCCAACGGAAAGGCCCATTGAACAAGAAGCCGTCATCGCGCGTTGCCCATCCGATCCCAGGGGTCAGCCCCCGGAGGAACAGAAACCATGAAGAAGATCGAAGCCATCATCAAGCCCTTCAAGCTCGATGAGGTGAAGGAGGCCCTGCACGACGTGGGGCTGCAAGGCATTACCGTTGTCGAGGCCAAGGGCTTCGGACGGCAAAAGGGGCATACGGAGCTCTACCGCGGCGCCGAGTATGTGGTGGATTTCCTGCCCAAGGTGAAAATCGAAGTCGTTGTCGATGACGACCTGGTGGTCAAGGCCGTCGAAGCGATCCAGCAGGCCGCCCAGACGGGCCGCATCGGCGACGGCAAGATCTTCATCCTGCCTGTGGAAGAGGCGATCCGCGTGCGCACCGGCGAACGCGGGTCGGAAGCCGTTTAACGGCCCGGCCGACGCGACATCAACACCCCGAACACGACCATCAACCAAAAGGAACGGAAAATGAGCTTGGACCTTAAAACCCCGGCGGAAGTCGTCAAGTACATGAAGGATAACGACATCCCCTTCTGCGACCTGCGCTTTACCGACCCGCGCGGCAAGTGGCAGCACCTGACGATGACGTCGAGCTTCGTCGACGAAGACGCCTTCGAAGACGGCATCATGTTCGACGGCTCGTCCATCGCCGGCTGGAAAGCGATCAACGAATCGGACATGGCCCTGATCCCCGACGCCAATACGGCGGTCATGGATCCCTTCGCCGCGCAGCCGTCGCTGATCCTCTATTGCGACATTTACGACCCGACCACGGGCCAGTCCTATGAGCGCGATCCCCGCTCCATCGCCAAGAACGCGGAAGCCTACCTGGCGTCCACCGGCATCGGCGACACCGCCTACTTCGGCCCGGAGGCCGAGTTCTTCGTGTTCGACGACGTGCGCTTCGCCGTCGACATGAACAACTGCTTCTTCCAGTTCTCCTCGGAAGAAGGCCCCTACGTTTCGGGCACGATCTTCGATGAGGGCAACCTGGCCCACCGGCCGGGGATCAAGGGCGGCTATTTTCCCGTGCCGCCGGTCGACAGCGCCCCGGACCTGCGGGCCGAAATGGTCAGCGTGATGCAGGAAATGGGTCTCAGCATGGACAAGCACCACCACGAGGTGGCGCCGTCGCAGCATGAACTGGGCATGGAGTTCTCGACCCTGGTGCGCTCGGCCGACAACCTGCAGATCTACAAATACTGCACCCATATGGTAGCCCATACCTACGGCAAGACAGCGACCTTCATGCCGAAGCCGGTGGCCGGCGACAACGGATCGGGCATGCATACCCACCAGTCCATCTGGAAAGACGGCAAGCCGCTGTTCGCCGGATCGGGCTATGCCGACCTGTCGGAAACGGCACTGCACTACATCGGCGGCGTGATCAAGCACGCCAAGGCGATCAACGCGTTCTCCAACCCGTCGACCAACTCATACAAGCGGCTGATCCCGGGCTTCGAGGCGCCGGTGCTGCTCGCCTATTCGGCGCGCAACCGGTCCGCGTCCTGCCGCATCCCCTTCGCCGCCAGCCCCAACGGCAAGCGCTGCGAAATCCGCTTCCCGGACGCGACCGCGAACCCGTACCTGGCCTTCACCGCCATGATGATGGCGGGCCTGGACGGGATCGAGAACAAGATCCACCCGGGCGACCCCATGGACAAGGACCTCTACGACCTGCCGCCGGAAGAACTGGAAGGCGTGCCCACGGTTTGCGGCTCGCTGCGCGAAGCCTGCGAAGCGCTCGACGCCGACCGCGACTTCCTGAAGAAGGGCGGCGTCTTCAGTGATGACGCAATTGATGGCTACCTCGATCTCAAATGGGAAGAGGTCTACAACTTCGAACACACACCGCATCCGGTTGAATTCCTGATGTATTACTCGTCCTAAGTCGCAAACGCCGAGGGGCGTCCGCAATCTTTCAAGGACGCCCCGCCGACGCGTTCGCGCAAACGCACGGGCAAACATCACGAAATCTCGGATATACGCGTGACACGGGTTTTACGCGCCAAACTGGGGGCTTCGTGGATTATCCACGGACCCCCGTTTTTTCTGGTCAAACGGTGGTTGGGGGGGGCGGATGCCTCCCCTTTTGCGCCAAGACCGGGCCGCGCCCTCTTGGCATCCCGGCCTGGGCTGATATCCTTATGCGGGAGTTTCTGAGGAGGAATTTCGTGACCGATCTGGCCTGGCTGATGATGCAGTCGCCCAATTACCGGCAGCTTTACCTGTCGGAGATCGAGCGGATGATTTTGCCGCCGCTGCGGCTCGGCCAGTACAAGGTCTACCGCAAGGGGACGAGACCCATCGGCTTCGTCACCTGGGCCTGGCTTTCAGAAAAGTCCCAGCTACGGTTCGTGGAAAACCCCGACCGCATGCCACCCCGCGATTGGAAATCCGGCGATATCCTGTGGTTCGTGGACTTTCTTGCCCCCTTCGGCGACACGAAATCCATGCTCCGCGACCTGCGTGACAAGGTCTTCCCCGACCAGGAAGGCTACACCCTCCGGCCACGCCCGGGCGGCGATCTGGTCCCGACCAACGCTGCCAAGCAACTCGCTAAGATCGTCGTCAGGGCGGGCGTCGATGCTTGGCGTGACGGACTCTTTGTCAATATGCTTGATGCCCAGC
>JANQIJ010000310.1 GCA_028282185.1 Rhodospirillales bacterium | reverse complement strand
CCGCCGGACAAAGCAGATGGCAGACCGCATCGGGCGCCTGGGCGCGGATCGCCGCCTGGTACTGGCCGGCGTTGCTGTCCAGACCCAGGTCGGCCAGGGCCCCGTTGGCTTCCGCCGGGTTGCCTTCGACCAGGAGGAGATCGAGATCCAAGTCAAAAACTCCCCAACCGCGCCACGGTCATCGCTCCCCGACCTGGCGGGCCATTTCCTCGGCGCGGCCGATCTGTGTCCGGTTGAGGGTTACCATCAACCTCTCCTTTTGCGCCTTGGCGTCGAAGTTCGGGTTGTGGCTGCGGACCTGTTCGGCGTCCCGCGCCGCCAACAGAAGCCATTTGTAGGCCTCGACCGGATTGCGTTTCACGCCCCACCCTTCCAAGTGCATGATTCCAAGAAGATACCGCGCCACCGGATGCCCGCGTTGCGCCGCCTTGGCGTAAAGATCGATCGCCCGGGCGTAGTCGTGGGCGACGCCGCGCCCGTTGAAATACAACTCGCCCAAGGCGAACTGCGCTTTCGGGTCGTTGCCCGCGGTCGCCGCGACCCGGTACCAGCGCGCGGCTTCGCTGAAATTGGGCGACACGCCGCGGCCGTTTGCATGGATCCAACCCACCGCGTATTGCGCCCCGACATGCCCCTTCGCGGCGGCGGCGCGAAACAGGTCAAACGCCCGTTTCGCGTCCGGCAGGCGGGAGTCCTCGGGCACCAGAATCCAACCGAGATCAACCATCGAAGCGATGTTGCCGGCTTCGACCTGACGCTCCAGAACGGCCACACGTTGCTTGAGAGCGGTCAGTTCCGGGTCGTCGTCCCGGGCCGGACCGCCGAAAAAAAACCAAGCGGCCCAGCCGGACCCGGCAAGGCAGGCGATCAACAGCAGATAGGAAAGCAGGCGCATGGCCCGCATTGAACGCGCTATCGGCGCGGCGAACAAGGCCCGCGATCAGGATTGCCGAAGCAGGCAGGCGGCCGGCCCGGCCGGTCAAGAACGGAAACCGGCCGGTTAGCGGGGGATTTCGCCACCCTGACGGACGCGTTGCTGCTTTCCGTCGAACATCGGCCTGTCGTAACAGGTGACCTCACCCAAGGTGCGATAGCAATAGACGTTCATGTGGGGCGTGATCTCGTCTTCTTCGCAATAGGTCAGGCCCCGATCCTTGCGCGTTGAAAAGCAGTTCTTGCCGCTGGCATAGGAAACCGCATGATCGACCAATGTTTTCTTCGTCGCCATCGTCGACACACCGTCGACAGCGACCAATCCGCCGCCGGCGCAACCGGCGAGGCCGAGCAGACAAAACACCGCAACAAAGCGTTTCACGCGGACGGTCTCCTTCCTAGGGAAAGGCGCCGGGCGTGGCACCCGCCAGGCGCTTCCACACCATCTTCGATAAACTCCATACCATGTTCCGTAAACAACGTTAAAGACCGGTAAACACCGGGTCGCCATGCGCAGCGCAACGCCCATCGCAAGGCGCGGCGATTGGTCGGCACCGGTTGCTATCGCTGGAAAAGATCACTATTTTCCGGCCACGAGACGGCAATGATCGAGGCGCCGGACAAGCGCCGGTCGTGCCTGGTTTCCCCAGGTTATCCGGTTTCTAGCGAAACGCATATGCAGGAGGGCGGAAGTGGCCGACCACAGTGACGATATTCTTATCCGCGAAGTCGATGAGGAGTTGCGCCAGGAACAATTTCAGAAAGTCTGGTCGCGCTACGGGAAAATCATCATCGCCGCGGCCGTGCTGATCGTTGCCTCGGTGGCCGGCTACCAATTCTGGCGGAGCCAGGACCTGCAGGGCCGCGAAGCCCTGGGCGACCGATTTGCCCAAGCCCAGCGGATGGCGATCCAAGGCGACAATGACGGCGCCCGCCGGATGTTCGAATCCCTGGCCTCGGAAAAGGGCGGCTACGGCCTGTTGGCGCGATTTCAGGAGGCCGGCCTGAGGGGCGCGCAAGGCGACACGGCCGGCGCCTTGGCGATCTATGACGCGATCGCCGCCAATCCCGATACCAACGAAACCTATCGCGGTCTGGCGGCGGTGCTCGCCGCCGGGCTTGAAATCAACGGCGACGGCGACGGGTCGACGATCCGCAATCGCTTGGGCCTGGTTACGGCGCCCGGCAATCCGTGGCGTTTCACGGCCCAGGAACTGCTTGCCGCGCTCGACCTCAAAGAAGGCGACCGGGACGCCGCGCGCGCCGCCTATCAGGCGCTGGTCGAAGACTCAGCCACACCCGAAACACTGCGCCAGCGCGCGACGGAAATGTTAACGATATTGCGTTAGGCCGGTCCCTGAACTATCACAACCGGTCAAGGGCATGAGGGGATCCGCGGACATGGGCGCGCCAATCATTCAAACTGGTCAGTGCGGCAACGCTGGACGCCCGATGGGCGCAGCCCGCGGACGCTTCGCGGCGGCCGGCGCCGCACGGACCGGCCGGCTGGTCGCGGCGGTGCTGGGTGTTACGTTGCTGGGCGCCTGTTCGACCATCGAACGTTGGATGGAAGAGGAAGAAGAGCCGCTTGTTGGCAAGCGTATCGCGATCCTTGACGACCAACGCTCCCTGGTCGCCGACGCGGAGTTGAATGATCACCAAATCCTCCTGCCTGCCCCCTCCGCGAATCCCGAATGGCCGCAGCCCGGCGGGTATCCGAACCACGCGATGCATCATATCCTGGTGCCGGAGAACCTCAGCCGGGCCTGGAGCACCGGTATCGGCGAGGGCGCCGACGACGACCTCCGCCTGCTCGGCTCGCCCGTCTCCTCCGGCGGCCGGGTCTATGCCATGGACTCTGAAAGCCGCGTCGCCGCCCTTGACCTGCGGACTGGACGAGTCCTCTGGCGTGTCGAACTGGCGCCCGAGGCGGAAGAGGACGATGGCCATATTTCCGGTGGCCTGGCCTACAACCAGGGTCGGATTTTCGCCGCCACGGGGTTCGGTCAGGCCATCGCGCTCGACGCCAAGTCGGGCAAGATTCTTTGGCGCAGATCCTTGCCGGGCGCCATGCGCGCCGCACCCACCGTGCGGGCCGGGCGGGTCTTTGTGGTCACCTTGGACAACCGATCGTTTGCTCTAAACGCGCAGACCGGGGAACAAATTTGGAACCATTCGGGGATCGTTGAATCGGCGGCGCTGTTGGGCAGCGCCAGCCCGGCGGTCGATGGCGGCGTCGTCATCGTGCCCTATTCATCGGGCGAACTTGTCGCCCTGCGCGCCGAGAACGGCCGCTTGCTGTGGTCCGATTCACTGGCGTCGCTGAAACGCTCGGATATCGTTTCCGCCCTTTCCCATATCCGTGGCCGCCCGGTGATCGACCGCGGCCGTGTCATCGCCTTGAGCCATTCCGGTATCATGGCCGCCTATGACCTGCGCACCGGGCGGCGCCTTTGGGAACGCGACATCGGCGGCGTCGAAAGCCCCTGGGTCGCCGGAGACTATATTTTCGTGCTGACCAACGATGCCGAAGCCGCCGCGGTCAACCGCGACACCGGCCGGGTCCATTGGGTGCAGCCGCTGCCCCGCTTCGAGGACCCGGAGCATCAAGAAGATCCCATCGTTTGGACCGGGCCGATTCTGGCAAGCGACCGGCTGATCATCGCCGGGTCGCACGGCAAGGCCTGGGCACTGTCGCCCTATAGCGGCCGCTACATCGGCGAGGTCGAGTTGCCGTCCGGGGTTTCCGTACCGCCCATTGTCGCCGCGGGCCAAGTGATCTTCCTGGCCGACGACGCGGAAGTGGTCGTCTATCGCTGATCCACCGGACCCTCGGGACCGCCAAATGTCGTTCACCGTCGCCATCATCGGCCGCCCCAACGTGGGCAAGTCGACCCTGTTCAACCGCCTGGTCGGGCGGCGGCTGGCAATCGTCGACGACACGCCGGGGGTGACAAGGGATCGCCGCGAAGGTAATGGCCGGCTGGGAAAGCTGCGGTTCCGGGTGATCGACACCGCCGGCCTGGAAGATGCGACGGACGACAGTCTGGAAGCACGGATGCGGGTACAGACCGAACGCGCGTTGGACGACGCCGACGTGGCGCTGATGGTGATCGACGCGCGGGCCGGCGTGACCCCGCTGGACGAACATTTCGCCGATTGGCTGCGTGGCCGCGGGCGTCCGGCCATTCTGGTCGCCAACAAAAGCGAAGGCCGCGCGGCCGAGGCGGGCCTGTTGGAGGCTTATGCCCTGGGCCTCGGCGACCCGGTCGCCGTGTCGGCGGAACACGGCCTGGGCATGGCCGATCTGGAGACCCTGTTGACGCCCTTCGACCCGGACGAAGCACAAGCCGCGCTCCCCACCGAGGACGCGGCCGAGAACGAGACCGGTCGCGCCCTGCAACTGGCCATCGTCGGCCGGCCCAACGTCGGCAAATCCACCATGGTCAATCGATTGCTGGGCGAGGACCGAATGCTGACCGGACCCGAAGCCGGGATCACCCGCGACGCGATATCCGTCAGCTGGACCGCGGAGGGCCGGGATTACCGCCTGATCGACACCGCCGGGCTCAGGCGCAAAGCCCGGGTGACCGAGAAACTGGAAAGCCTGAGCGTCAAGGACACCTTGCATGCGGTGCGTTTCGCTCATGTCGTGGTCTTGGTGCTGGACGCCGACGCGGTGCTCAACAAACAGGATTTGACGATCGCCCGCCAGGTGATCGAGGAAGGCCGGGCCCTGGTCATCGCCGTCAACAAATGGGACACGGCAGCCGACCGCAAGGCCAGCCTCGGCCGGCTGGAAGACCGCCTGCAGACCAGCCTGCCGCAAATTCGCGGCGTCCCGGTCTTGACCTGTTCGGCCTTGACCGGCCGCGGCATGGAAAACCTGCTGCCCGCCGTCAACCGCGCCCATGAGGCCTGGAACATGCGCGTCGGCACGGGAGATTTGAACCGCTGGCTCGACGCCATGCAGGCAGCCCATCCGCCGCCCATGGGCAAGGGCGGCAAGCGAATCCGCCTGCGCTACGCCACCCAGGCGAAAACCCGACCGCCGACCTTCATCGTGTTTTGTTCGCGGGCCGGCGAACTGCCGGACAGCTATACGCGCTACCTGGTCAACGGCCTGCGCGACGATTTCGCCTTGGACGGCGTTCCCATTAGGCTTATTTATCGCAAGGGCGACAATCCTTATGCGAAGGGATGACGGCATGTCCGAACCGCAGTTGGGTATATTCGACGAAAGTCCGCCACAGAACCTGTTCCTCGAATACGCCCTGGCACCATCGGCGGACGACCAGATCCTGCGCAGCCAATTGGCGGCGGCCCTGGCCCACCCCGTGGCGCCGGGACAGACCCGGGTCATCGGTTTCGGCAACGACCTGTGGCGCCGGCTTGTCGGCGACGGGGCGCCGGCCAAGCTCAAGTCCTTCGCAGCCTTGGGCGATCCGAACGGGTTTCATGCGCCGGCGACCCAGGAAGACATCTGGATCTGGCTGCAAGCCGGGGCCGAGGACGAGAATTTCGATCTGGCCATGTGTCTGCATACGGGGCTTGCCCCGGTCGCCGGCCTGGCCCGCGAAACCAAAGGCTTTTCCTATCACGGCGACCGCGACCTGATCGGTTTCGTCGACGGCACGGGAAACCCGAAGACCGACGAAGCCAAGCGCGACGCGGCCCTGATCCCCGAGGGCGGCGGCGCCAGTTACGCCTTTACCCAAAAATGGGTGCACAATCTGGCCAAGTTCAATGCCGTGCCCGTCGGCCAGCAGGAGAAGATCGTCGGCCGCACGAAAGTCGACGACATCGAATTGGAAGGCGACGACCAGCCGCCCGATTCCCACGTCAGCCGCACCGACCTCAAGGAAGACGGCGTGGCTCTCAAGGTCTACCGCCGCTCCGCTCCCTTCGGCACGATCACCGAACACGGCCTTTATTTCCTGGCGTTTGCCTGCGATCCCCGGCGCATCGACGCCCAACTGGAGAGCATGTACGGCCTGACCGGCGACGGCCTGCACGATCGCTTGATCGAATATTCACAAGCGGTCACCGGCGCCTGGTGGTATATCCCCGGGACCAAGGAACTGGCCGGTATCCTCGCCGGCTAGAACGCGTCACGTTTAAATTGAGCTGAGACGCCGTTTCCGGTTCGCTGGCTGAGAAGGCCGGCCTGCCGATCTCAGCCGTTTCAATCCAAGCCTGAACTGCTTTAGGTGTTCGATCCCAGATTTTGCCGGATTTTGATGGTGCGATCTTTTCGCCGGAATGGAAGGAAGCAGAGAGCCTGAGGACGCTGTCGAAGCGTTACGGCATCAATCCCAAGACGATCGCCAAATGGAAGAAGCGGACCTCGGTGAGGAACTCCGATGGAATGCAATTATTGTGGGACCGGAGGCCACGAAGTCTTGAATCGAGTGCCATTGGCACGCAATGTACACAAAGCGATCGTGTGGTGGACCAAGCGATGATTGACATCGGACTGGCCCTCGGCGGAGGGGGAGCCAAGGGTCTGGCCCATATCTGCATGCTTGAGGTCCTCGACGAGTTCGGGATCAAGCCAACATCCATTGTCGGCACGAGTATCGGCGCCATCGTCGGTGCACTCTACGCATCGGGCATGAGCGCCGAGACGTTGAGGGAGGAAATCGAGAACGTCTCACGCGCCAAGAAAGGCGGCTTTACCGATGCGGTAAAGAGCATCTTCAACTGGTCGCAGTTCGTGGAGGTTAATTGGAAGGGTGGCAGCTTGCTCAAGCCAGACGCATTCCTCGATGATGTGATGAAATATGTGAAGGTCAAAAACTTCGAGGAGTTGCGCATACCGCTCAAAATGGTTGCGGCGGACTTTTGGCATCGTGAGGAGGTCGTTCTCGAAACGGGGGACATCAGAACAGCTGCGCACGCGAGCATGGCGGTCCCGGGAGTCTTTGAACCCGTGGTCGCTGACGGACGGGTTCTGGTCGACGGGGGTGTCATCAATCCCGTTCCTTACGATTTGGTCCCGGAAGACTGTGACCTCACGATCGCAATCGACGTGTTGGGAAGCAGGACGGAGAGCGCCGGTCTGGTGCCTTCGATCCAGGAGTCGGTGTTCAACTCGTTTCAGATCATGCAGAAGTCCATCTTGCGCCAGAAGATCGCAGCCCACCCACCGGACATCTACATTTGCCCCGAAATTGTAGACATTTTGATGCTCGAGTTCTACGAGGCGGAGAAGATCTTCGCACAGGCCGAACCTGCTGCCGACCAACTTCGAAGAGAACTTGAACGACACCTCCAGACGGTAAATCGCGGACCTTGATGATCATGCCCAACATCCTCCATTCGGCGCTCCAAATACCGAGTTTTGCAGGCAACTGAATTGTTTCTCTTGGATTTCGATGGCGGCTGGCTCCGGTGGAGTCTTTCCGCCCTGGCCGTACTGCTTTCTGCGGCTTGCGCAGGACATGCGCTGATATGGAAAAGAGACCCCCGTTCTGCGCTCGGCTGGATCGCCGTTTGTCTGCTTCTTCCGGGACTCGGCGCGCTGTTGTATTTGCTCTTTGGCGTGAACCGCATCAGGGCGAAAGCGCAGTATCTTCGGCGGCAGTGGCCCGTGCCGGACAACAGCGATCTCGACGATCCTGTCTTGACCGCAGACTGGCCGTCAGAACACTTCGGGTTCACGCGGCTTTCGCGCAAGGTGACGCGGCGGCGGTTCGTTCAGGGAAATCAGATCGAGTTACTGGTCAATGGCGAGGAAGCCTATCCCGCCATGCTTGAGGAAATCCGTGGCGCCCATGATTCCATTGGTTTGTCCACCTACATCTTCGACAGTGATCGAATTGGCCTTCGGTTCGTCGACGCACTTGCAGAGGCGGTGGCGCGGGGTGTCGACGTCAAAGTACTTGTCGACGGTGTAGGCGAGACGTACTCTCGGCCTCGCATCTCCAGCTTGCTGAGAGAGAAGGGCATCCCCACAGCGAAATTTATGCCATGGGACCGCTGGCGCTGGCTCCTTCACCTGAACCTGCGAAATCACCGTAAGATACTGGTTGTAGACGGCAAGCTTGCCTTCACAGGGGGAATGAACATCGGCGTTCGACACCTCGCCGACGCGGAAGACAATCCAAAGAAGGCGCTCGATCTCCACTTTAAAGTACGCGGACCGGTCGTCGCTGATATCGAGCAGGCGTTCTTGGAAGATTGGTCCTTCGCGACCGGAGCCAACCATCTGAGGGGGCAACCGCTGGAGTTGCCGTCCGTGGGAGACCTCTGGGCCCGGGTGATCATCGACGGGCCTAACGAAGACTTCGAAAAACTGCGATGGATGTACATGGGCGCCACCAATGCCGCGAGAGAGACCGTCCGCGTCATGACGCCCTACTTTGTGCCGGACCGCGAACTCGTGGTGAGCCTGAACGCGGCAGCCATGCGGGGTGTGAACGTGGACATCGTCCTACCCGAGGAAAGCAACATTCCCTTCGTGAGTTGGGCGACCGACGCAATGCTGTGGCAGGTGCTGGAACATGGTGTGCGGGTCTATCGCCAGCCCGCGCCCTTTACGCATTCCAAACTCTTCGTCGTCGACGATTGTTATGCGATCGTAGGATCGGGCAACTTCGACGCACGGAGTTTGCGTCTCAATTTCGAGTTCAATCTGGAGATATACAGCGAGGAATTCGTTTCCAAACTCGCTGAGCATTTCGACCAGGCCAAGGCCCGCTCGGCCCTGATTACCCTTGCCGAAATGGACGGGCGACCTCTAGCTGCAAAGTTTCGTGACGGCTTCGCGCGTTTGTTCGCGCCCTACCTGTAAGATAGCGGCCATGGTCGGGCCTGCCAGCAAGGTTCGGTTGTTGCCGTGGCTTGCCTAGCACCGGACCGCACTCCTGACATCTAACGGGCGACCGGCTCACCCGCTGGCAAGCCGGCGCCTGAGCCGCGCCGCCAGGTCGGCCAGTTCCTCCGGATCGGCGGGGTGCAAGGGCCAATTGAGCAACAGCCCATCGTCCATCTTGCGGGGAAGGATGTGGATGTGGAAATGCATTACCGACTGCTTGGCGCCGGGGCCATTGGCCTGGACCAGGTTCAGGCCGTCGATCCGCAGCTCCGCCTGAATGGCGCCGGCCACCAACCGCGCCGCGTTGGCGGCCGCGGCGATATCCGCCGCCTGGATCCCGTAGATGTTGGCGGCATGGTTCTTCGGGATGGCGAGCGCATGCCCCTCGTTCGCCGGATTGATGTCGAGAAAGGCGAAGGAGACATCGTCTTCATAGAGCTTGTGGCAGGGAATCTCCCTGGCGATGATCTTGCAAAACAGGCAGTCGGGATCGCGGGTCACGGTCATCCTCCCCCCCTCTGAAACGCCCGGTCGAATGCCCTGACGGCGTCTTCCCTCTCGTGGTCGGCATAGTCAGTGAAGACCAGCTTCACGTCCATGATTTCGATGCGCATCAGGGCGATACGGCGCTCCCTCTCGGGTCCCAACAGGACCTCCAACCGTTTGCCGCCGCCGCCCTTGAGGACCACGCCTTGGGCTGTTTCCTCAAAGCCATCGGTTTGTAGCGCCTTGGCGATGCCGCGCCGGAACCCGGCGCGGGTCAGGGCCATTTCCTTTTCGATGGTCACCGTTTCGGTCATAATAGAATTCTCGATGTCATTCCCGCACAGACGGGAATCCATAATTCCCCGACAGGCTGGACCCCGCTTTCGCGGGGGTGACGGTTACGCTGGCCGACCCTTGCCCACCCGCCACCGGCGGCCAGATGGCCAGGGCGTCGCCCTCTTCGAGAGGCTGGCTGTCCCGTGCCGACGGCTCGACGAAGACGCCATTGACCAGCACCAAATGGCACATCTCGCCGGGCAGGCCGAGGGCGGCGATGATCCGCGCGGGCGTCGTGCCGGCCTCGACCTCCAATTCCGCCTGATTGTCCGCCGCATGGGCGGGAAGGTATTCGGCCAGAGAAGCGTAGAGTTTCACCCGGATCTTCATGGTCTGCGCGACGACGTCGGACCCGGCCTAGGCATAGGCATGGGCGACATAGGCGTCCATGATCCGATGCGGTTCGGCCATCAACTTGTCTTTCCACGGCCCCAGCGGCGTCCGGTTCTGGATCAGGCCGCGAACCACGCCCATGTGGTCGGTGCGGCCGAGCGATAGGGCGCCAACCAGAACGTCATCCTTGAAGTTGAGGCGCAGATACTTGAACGTCGCCGCGTCCAAGACCTCGGCGCTTTCCGTACCGGCCCCGCCTTGCCAGTCGCCGAACGAGGTCGAGATCAAACCCGCCGTGTCCAGCACGTTCATGTTGAGCGAGCCCTGATAGGGCGTGTCCCGCCCGGCCATGTTAAGCGCCGCGATACGCCCGTGTTCGGTCGATGTCGGTTGGATGGCATGGACGTTGAAGCCGCCGCCGAAATCGGGCCCCTGGGCACAGTCGCCGGCGGCATAAATATCGGTGACGCTGGTCCTCAGGTGATCATCGACCAGAATGCCGTCCCCGGTGTCGATCCCGGTGCCGTCAAGGAAATCGATGTTGGACTTGACCCCGGCGGCGACGACGACCAGATGCGCCGGCAGTTGCTTGCCGCTGTCCAGATCAACAAGCAATTTGTCCTCGTCCCCGGCCGCGCGATCTGCGATCTGCGTGACCATGGTGCCGGTATGGACGTCGATGCCTTTGGCCTGGCACCAGTCCTTGATCAGGTTGCCCGCCGTTTCGTTCATCATGCGCGGCACCATGCGGTCCTGGGCTTCGACGACGGCAAGCTTAACGCCGCGCTCGACCAAGGATTCCAGGATGATACAGCCGATGAACCCGGCCCCCATGAGAACGACATGGGCGTCTTTATGGGCCAGCTTTTCGATCTCGCGGCAATCGGCCAGGGTCCAGCAGTGATGGACCCCGGGCAAATCCAGGCCCGGCACCGGCGGTTTGATCGGCCGCGCGCCGGTGGCGATCAACAGCTTGTCGTAGGCTTGGCTCCCGCCGCCCTCAAGATGGACGGTCTTTGCCGCCGGATCAACCCGTTCGGCGCGGGCCTGGCGCAAGGTGATGCCGCGGTTCTCGTAATGGCCGATGGCCTTGCGCAGATGGGTGCCCCCATGGTCGATGATCCCGGTCAGAACGTAGGGGATGGCCATGCGCGAATAGGGCGCTTCCGGTTCGCCGCCGATCAGCACGACATCGCCCGACGGGTCCGTCTTGGCGAGCGTTTCCGCCGCGACGACCCCCGCCGGGCCGGCGCCGATGATCACGTAGGTCATGGCGTTTAAGCCCCTCTATAGCCCCAGCCGGCTGACGGTTTCGTTGGTCGGCACGCCGTCGGGCGACCAGCCGCGCAGGTCGTAATACTCCGGCAGCATCTTGTCCAACCCGTTGGTCAGGCCCTCGGCCGGGCCGGCCTTGGCCGCATCCTTGAGCAAGCGTTTGGGCAAGGTGTCGTCCTTGCCGGTGAAACCGGCGGCGATGTTGAACTGGCGTTCCAGGTTCCAGATCCGCTCACCCACTTCAAGCAGGCTTTCAGACGTCCATTCGCCCTCACAGGCGGCATCGATCTGCGGCGCAATGTCCTCCAGGGTCCAGGCGAAAGTCGTGAACACGCAAATACCGGCGCTGTCGACCGCCGCGGTCGCGTCCTGGAACGCCTTGACCAGGCTGGCCTTGCCGTCAGTCACCAGGGGGTCGGTCTTTTCCGGCACGCCGAGAATTTCCGAGGACACCGTGTAGCTGCGCAAATGACAGGCACCGCGGTTGGACGTGGCATAGGTCAGGCCCATGCCCTGCACGCCGCGGCTGTCGTAAGCCGGGAATTCCTGGCCCTTGACCGACATGGAAAGATCCGGCTTGCCGTACTTCTCACAGAGCAGTTTCGAACCGAGACCGATTTCGGCGCCGAAACCTTCACCGCGGCCGCAGAGCTCGGCCAGGTCGGTCAGCGCTCTGGCGGAACCGAATGTGCAGTCGATGCCGCCGGTTTCCTTGTCCGTGATGACGCCTTCTTCGAACAGTTCCATGGCGGCGCCCACCGTGGCACCGAAGGAGATCGGATCCAGCCCCTGTTCGTTGCAGATGAAGTTGGCAAACGTCAGGGCGTCCAGGTCATCGACCCCCGTGGCCGCGCCGAGCGCCCAGGCGGCTTCGTATTCCAGCCCGCCCGAGGCGATCTGGTATTCCGGCCGTTCGGCCACCGTGTAGTGGGTTCGGTCGATGGTCGACACCCGGCCGCAGGCGATGGTGCAGCCGAAACAGGCGGCGTTGCGCACCAGGTTGGGCTTGCCGTCCGATTCCCGGGGCTCGGCCATGGCCTCGGCGGAAATCTTGTTGGCGCCTTCGAACTGCACGTCCCGGTGATTGCGGGTCGGAAGCGCGCCGACCTCGTTGATCACGTTCATCAGAACCTGGGTGCCGAAGGTCGGCAGGCCCTGGCCGGTGACCGCGTTTTCCGCCAAGACCGCCTTACCGGCCGCCGTGGTTTCCAGGAACCTGGCCATGTCGTCGACGCGCACGCCCAGGGTGCCGCGGATGGCGACGGCCTTGAGGTTCTTGGACCCCATGACCGTGCCGACGCCGGAGCGTCCGGCGGCGCGGTGCATGTCATTGACGACGCAGGCGAATTTCACGCCTTTCTCACCGCTAACACCAATGCTGGCGATGCGGATTTGCGGATCGCCGTGTTTCTCCTTGATGCCCTCTTCCGTGTCCCAGACGGACTTGCCCCAGAAGTCGGCGGCGTCGATCAACCGGCAATCGTCGTTGTCGATGAACAGGTAGACCGGCGTCTTGGCCGCGCCCTCGAAGATGATCATGTCGAGGCCGGCATTCTTCATTTCATTGCCGAAGAAACCGCCGGAGTTTGAGCAGGCGATGGCCCCGGTCAGCGCTCCCTTGGTGATCACCGAATAGCGCCCGGCGGTCGACGCGCAGGTGCCGGTCAAAGGCCCCGTGGCCATGATCATCTTGTTCTCGGGCGACAGGGGGTCGACCTTGGGGTCGATCTCTTCCATCAGGTATTTGGTCGCCAGGCCGCGCTGGCCCAGGTATTGCCGGGCCCAGTCCATGTTCAGCGGTTCATGCGTGCAGGCCCCGTCGGTCAAGTTGACGCGGAGAATCCGTCTTGCCCATGCCATGCTCTATCCTCCCCTCGCCTAATGCGCCGCCTGTTGGCCGGTGCCAGTATTTCCAGCATCGGTCTTCGCCGCCCATTGGCGCATCTTGTCCAAACCGGTCCAATCGGCGTCCACATAGGTAATCGCATCCGTCGGGCAGGCCTTGGCGCATTCCGGATCACCGCCGCAAAGATCGCATTTGATGACCTTGCCGGTGGCGGAATTGTAATTCACCGTGCCGAAGGGACAGGCGATGGTGCAGACCTTGCACCCGACGCAGAGGTTGTCATTGACTTCCTTGGCGCCGGTCGCACGGTTCACCGTGATGGCGTCCACGGGGCAGGCATGCATGCACCAAGCCTCGTCGCATTGCGTGCAGGTATAGGGCACGAAGCGTCCCTGATCGTGGAAATTGAAGACCTTGATGCGCGACTTGGCGGGGTTGAACAAGCCCTCGTTCTCATAGGAACAGGCCAATTCGCATTGCAGGCAGCCGGTGCATTTGCCCGGATCAATGTTCAAGGCTTTCAACATGGAAGTCCTCCGCTGGATCCGTTTGTCGGCCGGCCAAACCGTCGTCTTTACGCCGTCGGCGCGCCGCCGGACCGTCATCTCCTGGCCAAGCTTAACACCCGGGCCGCAACCCGTTGGACTCTTTTTTGGACGCAGGCCGGACCCACCGACGCAAGCACGCCCCGATTACGCCGCAGCGACATTTATTTGTAACAAGCAGCCGCTAGAGTCCCGAATACAGACAAATTTCATCATTTGTTGATCTTGTGGAGACCTTCCGGCCCACTGCTTCGACCGACAAGCGATCAGCATCTCCCGACTTCCGGCCCGCGGCCCTTCCGCCGCGGCGTCACGGTCCCCGAGAGAACGAATTACCAGCCCCGAACCTTGGGGGATGCGCAGCAGCGCATCCCCCGCCTCTTTTCCCGGGCAGAGGCGCGCCCTCAAATCCCCCACCCTTTACTTTTGCCCCCTTGCGCGCCCATCCTTAGGCCATGAAGGACGATGCCCCGATTGACCGTTATTTGACGGACCTTGATGCGTTTCTCGCGCTGCCGCAGGCGATCACCCTGCTCGGCATGTCCGGCGTCGGCAAGACCATGTTGTCGACGGCGCTGCGTCGGCGGGCGGAATGGTTTCATTATTCGGCCGACTACCGGATCGGCACCCGATACCTGGCGGAACACATCCTGGACAATATCAAATACAAGATCATGCGCATGGCCGACCCCTTCGTCGCCGACCTGCTGCGCTCTGATTCGATATACATCAACCACAACATTTCGGTCGACAACCTGGATCCGGTCTCGACCTTTCTCGGGATGTACGGTGACCCGGATCAGGGCGGGCTCGACATGGCGACGTTTCTGGAACGGCAGGCGCTTTATGCCTGGGGCGAACGCGAAAGCATGAAAGACACAGGCCGGTTCATCGCCAAGGCCTGGAACATCTATCGCTGTGGCAATTTCATCAACGACGCGTCCGGCAGCCTTTGTGAAATCGTCGATCCCGACGACCCCGAAGACCCGGTGATAGGGGCGCTGCGCGGCGAGACCTTGATCCTCTATATCCGCGCCGGGCAAGCGGACGAGGACGCCTTGAAGGAACGCGCCGAGAGCGATCCCAAACCTCTCTATTACCATCCGGCCTTCATCGACCGGCACCTGGCCGGCCAGCCGGCCGACGGACGCAGCGTCGGGCCGAAGGATTTCGCCCGCCGCCTGTTCCCCGATCTGGTCCAGGACCGCAAGCCGCGCTATCAGGCGCTGGCCGACAATTATGGATTCACGATCGACGCAGCCGCCCTGTTCACCCCCGATCCGGACCTCACCGATGGCGGCGACAGCTGCGGCCCCGTACCGCGTGCGGATACATTCCTGGAGCGGGTATTGCAGGCGATCCGGGATCAAGTGGCCGATAATCCGGTTGCCAGGGGGAATTGGACGGCCTATGTCAACGCCTGCCGGACCCGTGCCGAGCGCCGCGGCCTGGCCGTTTGATCTTCCACCCTCCCAACAGCCACCCACCGGACAGCCCAGCCACCGACGCTCCGACCCAGGTACGAACCGAACCATGCCGATCAAGATTCCCACCGACCTGCCGGCCCGCGCGGTCCTGGAAAACGAGGGCGTGCCGGTAATCGACGCCGACCACGCCATCCGCCAGGACATCCGGCCGCTGCGCATCGCGGTCCTCAACCTGATGCCGGAAAAGCAGAAGACCGAGACCCAATTGGCGCGGGTTCTGGGAGCGACCCCCCTGCAGGTCGAGATGACGCTCCTGGCGCTGACCACGCATAAACCCAAGACCGTCTCGGAACAGCATATGGTGGACTTCTACCACCCCTGGACGCAGGTCACGGACCAGAAGTTCGACGGCCTGATCGTCACCGGCGCCCCCATCGAGCAACTGCCCTTCGAGGGCGTCACCTATTGGCCGGAGCTGTGCCGGATCTTCGACTGGTCGCGCGGCAACGTGCACGGGCTGTTCAACCTGTGCTGGGGGGCACAGGCGGCGCTCTACCACTTCTACGGCATTCCCAAGTATCAGTTGGCGCAGAAAGCCTTCGGCGTCTATGACCATCATGTCCTGAACATCGCGTCGGAGCTATGCCGCGGCCTGAACGACTGGCTGCGCATCCCGGTCTCGCGCCATACGGAAAACCATCGCGAGGATTTCGCCGCTCATCCCAACCTGGAAGTCCTCATGGAAAGCCCGGACACGGGCATCGCCCTGGTCTATGACCGCGATTTGAACCACACCCATATGTTCAATCATCTGGAATACGATTCCTACACGCTGGGCAACGAATACCGCCGCGACGTGGCGAAAGGCGACGTGATCCAGGTTCCGGCCCACTACTTCCCGGACAACGACCCGGAACAGGTCCCGGTCAACCGGTGGCGGGCCTATGCCCATATCCTGTTCGGCAATTGGATCAACATGGTCTATCAATCGACGCCCTTCGACGTCACCAGAATCGGCGAGGAGGCGTGAGTGGATCGCCTGACATGCCGGACACCGTCGTCATCCGCAACATCGCGCGGGAGAACGCCCGGGATCACGCCGCGGAACTGGCCGACCTTTGGACCCGGACCTTCTTTGATGCCTACAAGGATGTTCATTCCCCCGAGAACATCGAAACCTACACTCGGGAGAACCTGACCGTCGAAGCAGCCCATGACTGGTTGGCCAAACCGGGCATCCGCTGCGCCATCGCCGAACGGAACGGCGCGCCGGTCGGCTATTGCATGGTGCGCTACATCGACAGCCCGATCATGCTGCCCGGACCTTCGGCGGAACTGAAGCAGATCTATATCCTGGCCTCCGAATACGGCCGCGGCACGGGCCGGGCGCTGTTCGAACATGCCCGGGCCCGGGTGCTCGGCACGGGCCGGTCATGGATGTGGCTGTTCGTCGCCGACAACAACGACCGGGCCAAGGCGTTCTACGAAGGACTGGACTTCGCCCGGTTTTCCAAGGGGCCGGTTTTTCACGTCGGCACGGACAAACTGCCGTCGTCACTGATGGCGCGAGCGCTTTAAAAAGGCGCGAAGGCCCCTTTGACAGGACCTTTACGGCACCTGGGCCGCTCCCCTATAGATGAGGCGGGAGATCCAACCATGAACAAGGTCACGCCCTCGGACGCCCAGACCCTGTTGCAGAAGTTCGCCGCGCGCATCACCGGCTTCGACCCCGCCGTAATATCCGAAGCCGGCCGGCGGACGGCGCTTTTCGGCATCATCGACACGGTGGCCGTGACCCTGGCGGACCTTCCTGAGGATTGCACCCAGATTGCCCTGCAAACGCCCGGCGTGGCCGATGCCCCCGGTCCCTGCCTGATTTTTGGCACGGACCGTCGCACCTCGGCGCTCGATGCGACCTTCGTCAACGGCGTCGCGTCGCATGCGCTCGATTACGACGATTTCTCGGCCGTCTTCGGCGGCGATCTGTTCCGGGCCCTCCTCGACCTGGACCGGCAGACGGACTTTCGGGGCCTGGCGGACTTGCTGGCGGCGAAAGGTGGCTGAGCCCCCCGGCCTTCGGAACGGCCCCCAGAACCTGAAACTGGAAATCGCCTTTCTTCTGATGCTGGCCTGCCTTTGGGGGTCGTCCTATCTGTTCATCAAGATCGCGCTGGCGAGCATGCCACCGATCACCCTGATCGCCATTCGGGTTTCCGTCGCCGGCGCGTTCCTGATGGCGCTTCACCGACGTCCACCCCATGGCCGTCGCCGCCGGAACCATGGTCTGGTCCGTCGCCGTCCTGGTGCCGGCCGCCCTGGTCTTGGAAAACCCTGACCCACAGGGCTTCACCGAGCGTTCGATCCTGGCCGCCCTGGCCTTGGGCGTGTTCTGCATCGGCTGCGCCATGGCGCTTTATTTCAGGCTGGTCCAGACGCTCGGGTCCTTGGGCGTGGCCAGTCAAAGTTATCTCCGCGCCGGGATCAGCGTGCTTTTGGGCATCATCTTTTTGGGGGAAGAATTCTCTGCCTTGGTCGGCATCGGTTTGGCCGCCGCCATCCTGGGCGTCGCGGCGATCAACCTGCCGGAACGGAAGGCAGTGGAGGCAGAGGATCGAAACGCTTAGAACTCAAGTCTTTAGACTGGAATTTCGAGGGAATCGTGTATGGTCCAACGACGTTGGCAAGTCGTTGCTTTTTTGTTTCAGCACCCGCCTTTTGCGGTTGAACAGATTTCTTCTCCGACATTGAGAATGTTTCCCGAGGATATCGCCGGGCGCGCGGCCCAAACGGCGTCGGCCTAGAACGTCATCGCCTCGGCGATCACAACGTGTTCGAGACCGCGAATCTTGGCCAGGATTTCCGGCGGCGGCGTGCCGTCGACCTCGATCAACGCGATCGCGTCGCCGCCGGCTTCGGCGCGGCCCAGGTTGAAGGTCGCGATATTGATCCCGGCGTCGCCCATCAGCGTGCCCAGGGCGCCGATCAAGCCCGGCTTGTCCCGATTGGTGATGTAGAGCATGTTCGGCCCCAAGGTCGCATCGATGGGAATGCCCTTGACCTCGACCAGGCGCGGTTGATCGTGGAACAAGGTGCCGGAAACGCCCCGGGTCTGGCGCTCGGTCGTGACCTCGACGGTGATCCGCGATTGAAAGGCGCCGGCGTCGTCGGACCGAACTTCGCGCACCACGATGTCCCGGTCCTTGGCGATGGACGGCGCGTTGACCATGTTGACGCCGACCATGCTGGGCGCCAAAAGGCCCTGCAACACGATGGCGGTCAGCGGCTTGCAATTCAGATCGCCGCAAACCCCTTCGTAACTAATCGTCACCCGGCGCAACGCCGTTTGCGTCGCCTGGCCGGCGAAACTGCCCAGTTGATGGGCCAGCGCCATATAGGGTTTCAGGCGCGGCGCTTCCTCGGCCGAGACCGAAGGCATGTTCAGCGCGTTCGACACCGCGCCGTCCAACAGATAGTCGGACATCTGTTCGGCGATCTGTACCGCCACCTTTTCCTGTGCTTCCGCCGTGGCCGCGCCCAGATGCGGCGTGGCGACCACCCGCTCCATGCCGAACAGGGCGTTGTCCGTCGCCGGTTCCTCGGCAAACACATCGATCGCCGCGCCCGCCACATGGCCGCTGTCGATGGCGGCCTTGAGGGCCACCTCGTCGACCAAACCGCCGCGCGCGCAGTTGATTACCCGGACACCCGGACGGGTCTTGGCCAAGGCCTCCGCG
>JANQIJ010000283.1 GCA_028282185.1 Rhodospirillales bacterium | reverse complement strand
AGAACACCTAGAATAAAAATGATAGTATCGTTTTTAATGGAAGGGGCCACTCGCTCAAAGAATGTAATGTATGGAACCACAAATTTGTGGGCATTGTGAGACTTGCATTCAGAGGTGCATCAAAAAACAAATGACCTCAATACAGAGATACTTTCTACTTATACAAAAATGAAACTAGTTGATTTTGAGTTCCAGAGACACTCGTATTGAACCAAATAACACATTGAAATTTGCGTTGGCTAAAAATCCATATTTGAGCGAGTATATGCATCAGGAAATTAACATGAAATCATCTATAACCATACAGTTGATTATCGAGTCAATAAGTGAGCAGTTGCCTCAGTGAGGATAGAAGTTGCGCTGCACGTAGTTTTTTCAAACTTCTCAACTTGTATAAATGTATCTATCTTCTTTCCTTTCTGGTTGCAGGTATTTCACCCCAGCCATTTCTCACGTGGTGGTTTGTGGGCGATTTTGTTAAAATACCAAGGCAAAGTACATTTATAGAATCACGTAGACAGAACAAGTTTAAATTTCCTAAGCCAAACGTATTAATGTCAGCTGTGCAAAATGCGTAATTCTGGAAACGTAACTGGAGAAAAAAATCAGTTCCCGTCTGAATAACATTGGCTGAGTTCTGTTGTGGCTAGGAGACTGAACTCTTACTGATATATTTGGGCAGGGTCTGTGTGCTGGCGAGGACTCTTAGCGTCCCCCTGAATCCACAAGGGGATGCCCCAAGGCCTGGCCTTCCACAAACAGTTCTTCGACAGCCTGTCCCAGGCCCTGTTCCTGGAAGCCCACGAGATCAATTGACAGCCGCCGGACAGCTCCACCTCAAACATTAAACCGGAACAGCATCACGTCGCCGTCCCGGACGACGTAGTCGCGGCCTTCGGCGCGCATCTTGCCCGCTTCCTTGGCCGGGTGCTCGCCACCCAAATCGACATAGATGTCGTAGGCGATGGTCTCGGCGGCGATGAAGCCGCGCTCGAAATCGCCGTGGATCGTCCCCGCGGCGGCGGGCGCCTTGGTCCCCGATGGAACGGTCCAGGCGCGGACCTCCTTGGGCCCCGCAGTGAAGAAAGTGATCAGACCCAACAGGCCGTAGCCGGCGCGGATCACCCGGGCCAAACCGGTTTCCTCAAGCCCCAGGCTTTCCAGGAACTCCTGCTTCTCTTCGGCGTCGCCGAGCGCCGCGACCTCGGCCTCGATGGCGGCGGAGATGACCACCGTGCCGGCGCCCTGCTGGGCCGCCATTTTGGCGACGGCGTCTGAATGGGCGTTGCCCGTGGCGGCCGTGTCCTCGTCGACGTTGCAGACGTAGAGCACCGGCTTGGCGGTCAAAAGCTGCAACATCTTGAACAGGCGGCGTTCGTCGTCGGCGATCTCGATCTTCCGGGCCGGTTGGCCATCGCGCAACTTCTCGAGGCAGCGGTTGACCAGTTCCAACTGCTTGGCCGCGTCCTTGTCCTGGCCGCGCGCCTTCTTGGTCAAGCCGTCGACGCGTTTTTCCAGGCTGTCCAGGTCGGCCAGCATCAGTTCCGTTTCCACGGTCTCCGCATCGCGCACCGGGTCGACCGTGGTTTCCACATGGGTCACGTTGTCGTCGTCGAAACAGCGCAGCACATGGCAGATGGCGTCGACTTCGCGAATGTTGGCGAGGAACTGGTTGCCGAGCCCTTCGCCCTTCGACGCCCCCCGCACCAGGCCGGCGATATCGACGAATTCCAGATGCGTCGGCACGACGCTGGCCGGTTCGACGATCCGGGCGATCCGGTCCAGGCGCAGGTCGGGCACGGCGACCCGCCCGGTGTTGGGCTCGATCGTGCAGAACGGGAAATTGGCGGCCTCGGCATTGGCCGTCGCCGTCAGCGCGTTGAACAGGGTCGACTTGCCGACGTTGGGCAGGCCGACGATGCCGCAGTTAAACCCCATTTCAGTCCTCGTCTTGCTGGGCCGCGCCGCCGTCCCGCGGGCCCTTGCCCGTGCCGGAGCGCGGCGGGTTGACGGTCTGGGCGACCCGGCTCATGAACCCCGGGTCGTCGCCGCCCAGAAGCATATCCAGGTTGTCGGCGATGGCGTCGAGCATGGCATCCCGCCACGCGGCGTCGGCCTTGGCGAAATCGTTCAACACATGTCCCGCGACCTTGTCCTTGTCCCCGGGATGGCCGACACCGATCCGGACCCGGGCATAGGCCGGGCCGATCCGGGCGTGAATGTCGCGCAGCCCATTGTGGCCCGCATGGCCGCCGCCGCGTTTGACCCGCAGCTTGCCCGCCGCCAGGTCCAGTTCGTCATGGAAGACGATCACGTCCTCAGGCGCCATCTTGTAGAACGCCATGGCCGCCTGCACCGCCCGACCGGAATGGTTCATGAAGGTCTCCGGTTTGAGCAGCAACAGCTTTTCGCCGCCGGACGTGGCCTCGGCCAACTGGCCCTGGAATTTCTTGCGCCAGGGTGCGGCAGCAAGCCGGCCATGGACGCGGTCCACGGCCATGAAGCCCACGTTGTGGCGGTTGTTGCGGTAGGACGGGCCCGGATTGCCGAGCCCCACGAGAAGCCGCATGGACCGTCCTTTCCGGAAGGCGGCAGACGGTTTGGCGGGAAGCTACTCCTCGCCGCCCTCGCCGTCTTCGCCGGCCGCTTCCGCGCCTTCTTCGCCTTCATCGCCCTCGGCGTGTTCCGCTTCGGCCTCGGCCTGAGCGGCGGCGGCCTCTTCCTTCACCGCGGTCGGCGCCGCGACGGTGGCCAGGATGAAGTCCCGGTCACCGATGGTCGGCTGGACCTCGTCGGGCAGGCCGGCATCGGAAATCCTGAGCGCATCGCCGATTTCCAGGCCATCCAGGGACAACACGATGGTTTCGGGAATGTTTTCCGGATCGCAGCGAACCTCGACCTCGTGACGGACGATGTTCAACACGCCGCCGCGCTTGAGGCCCGGCGATTTGGCTTCGTCCTCGAACACGACGGGAATTTCCACCGTCACGCGGGTGCCCTTGCCGACGCGCATGAAATCGACATGCAGCGGCTGATCGCTGACCGGGTGGAACTGAACGTCGCGCGGCAGGACGCGATGGCTGTCGCCGCCGACCTTCAAGTCCAACAATTGAGAAAAGAAACCGGCACCCCGCAGGCGGTGCATCAATTCAACGGGTTCGACGGAAACCAGGATCGGATCTTTATGATCGCCGTAGACAACGGCCGGGATGCGGCCGCCGCGACGGGTTGCGCGGGCTGCCCCCTTACCGGCCCGATCGCGGGGTTCCGCCGTCATGGTGTTACCAGACATGGCAAATACTCCGTTTCATCACTTCTATATGGGCGCAAATTCGTCGGCGTGGATCTCATCCACTCGGGATTTGCGACAACGCCCCGGCCTCCAGGGGTGCCGGCGGCAAACAATTCGCCCCCACAGGCACGGCGTCCTTGGGGGCGCGCATAGATACCGCCCGACCGGGCACGGGTCAATGGTTCTGTTGGAATGGGCTCAGTTGAACAGCGACGAAACCGAGCTCTCTTCGGAAATCCGACGCATGGCTTCGGCGATCAACGGCGCGACGGTCAGCTGTTCGATGTTGTGGGCGACGCGCACGGCTTCCGTCGCCATGATGCTGTCGGTAATGCACAGCCGGTCCATGGGCGACGACGAGACCCGCGCCACGGCGCCACCCGACAGCACGCCATGGGTGACGTAGGCGGAAACGCTCTCCGCGCCCTTTTCCATAAGCGCCACGGCGGCGTTGCACAGGGTGCCGGCGCTGTCGACGATGTCGTCGACCAAGATGCAGCGACGGCCGTCGACCTCACCGATGATATTCATGACCTCGGAAACGCCGGCCCGTTCGCGCCGCTTGTCGATGATCGCAAGATCGCCGTCCAACCGCTTGGCGAGCGCCCGGGCGCGGACCACGCCGCCGACGTCCGGCGAGACAACGATCAAGTCGGCGCCGTTCATCCGGTCCTGGATGTCCTTGGCCAACACCGGTTCGGCATAAAGATTGTCCGTCGGGATGTCGAAAAAGCCCTGAATCTGGCCGGCGTGCAGGTCCATGGTCAGGACCCGGTCGGCGCCGGCCTCGGTGATCAGGTTGGCGACCAGCTTGGCCGAGATCGGCGTCCTGGGGCCGGACTTGCGGTCCTGGCGGGCATAACCGAAATAGGGGATCACGGCGGTCACCCGTCGGGCCGAGCCGCGGCGCAACGCGTCCAGGGTGACCAGCAGCTCCATCAGGTTGTCGTTCGCCGGGAAGGACGTCGACTGAACGACGAAAACATCCTCGCCGCGGACGTTTTCCTGGATTTCGACGAACACTTCCATGTCCGAAAACCGGCGGATGCTGGCTTTCGTCAAGGGAAGGTTGAGATAGGCGGAAATCGCCTCGGCCAACGGCCGATTGGAATTACAGGATAGAATTTTCATCGACCCGTGCTTTCGCTTTGACCCCGACCTGGACGTCCGACGAACGCCCCAAAAACGAAGCATGATCGCCCGGGGGAACGCCCGCTTCCCCTGCCCAGACCTTGGACGATTGCGCTTGGCGGGCGGACTCTATCAACGCCCGCGGGACCTGTAAACGATCTTTCACAAACCTTTGATCGCAAGGGGTTACACCTTATCTCGGCGGCGGCGGAATGGCCTCTCCCGGGCTCCAGGGCAGACTCGCCGGTCCCTCGGGGTCCGGCGGCAGGGGCTGTGCCTCGGTGCCGTCTTCAGGCAGCGCGCGCGCGAACGGGCGGACCCGGTCGATCAGAACCCGTTGAATGCCGACCACGGCGCCGAGCGCCACGTCCATGGCGGTGCGTCCC
>JANQIJ010000418.1 GCA_028282185.1 Rhodospirillales bacterium | reverse complement strand
TCGATTACGGCGCAGCAAGCGCTGATCACCTCGCCCAAGTTATGCGGCGGAATGTTGGTCGCCATCCCAACGGCGATCCCGGCGGCGCCGTTGACCAATAGGTTCGGGTAGCCGGCCGGCAAGACCACCGGCTCTTTCGCCGATTCGTCGTAATTGGGTTGGAAATCGACCGTGTCCCGGTCGATGTCTTCCAACAAGGCGTGGGCGGCACGGGCCAAGCGGGCCTCGGTGTAGCGCATGGCCGCTGCCTTATCCCCGTCCATCGAGCCGTAGTTGCCCTGGCCGTCGACCAAAGGCAGCCGCATGGAAAAACCTTGGGCCAGGCGGACCATGGCGTCGTAAATCGCCTGGTCGCCATGGGGGTGGTACTTGCCCATGACGTCGCCGACGATGCGCGCCGATTTGCGGTAGGGCTTGCCGGCCTCATAGCCGTTTTCTTTCATCGAAAAGAGAATGCGGCGCTGCACCGGCTTGAGGCCGTCGCGCACATCCGGCAGGGCCCGCGAAACGATCACGCTCATGGCGTAATCCAGATAGGAGGCGCGCATTTCGTCTTCGATCGAGACCGGCGTCACGTCCGAATCGCGGGGCGGGAGGCCGGCCCCGTCCGGCGGCAAATCGTCTGGTGGCGTCAAGAGGAAAAATCCTGAAATTTCAATTTGTTGCGACCACCCACAGAAACCCTGAACGGGTTGCCGAAACATCTTTGTAATGTTATCAGATCGGCCCGCTGGGAACAACTCGGAGAGGGCCGTATCGCCTCCCGAAAGGCGATTTTTTTTCTTTTTAAATCAGTATACTATCTGCCTCTCCTCGGCCGGGCGGACGGAACGGAATCAGTACCGTCGCGGTGGTCCCCTGCCCCGGGGCGCTTTCGAGTTTCAGAGAACCGCCGTGCAACACGGTAAAACTATGTGCCAGCGGCAGGCCGAGGCCCGTGCCTTCGTTGTTGGAGACGCTGCTTTGCCGGGCCTGGCTGAACGGTTTCATGACCCGGTCGATCTCTTCCACGGGAATGCCGATACCCGTATCCGCGACGACCAGTTCCACCCCACCGTCCGGCGCCGGCCGGGCGCGGACCGAAACCTTGCCACCTTCAGGCGTGAATTTCACCGCGTTGACGACAAGGTTCAAGAGAATCTGGCGCAGCCGCGTTTGATCGGCCCACAGACGGCCGATTCCTTGGGCCACGTCGACGCTGAGTTCGACCCCCGCCCGCGCCGCCCGATCGGTCACGATCGGCATGCAGGCATCGATCACTTCGTTAACGTCGACGTCCTTGATCTCCAGCGTGATGGCCCCGGCCTCGATCCGTGAAACGTCCAGCAAATCGTTGATCAACTTCAGCAAATGCTCGCCTGACTCGTGAATGTAGGTGGCGTATTTGTGCATCTGGCCGTCAATCAGCTTGTCCTCGTCCGTATCGCGCAAGACCTCGGCGAAACCGATGATGGCGTTCAACGGTGTCCGCAGTTCGTGACTCATATGGGCCAGGAACTCGGTCTTTGCCCGGTTGGCGTATTCGACCTCTGCCTTGCTCCTAAGCAGTTCCTTTTCCGCCCGGTCGCGTTCGTTGATCTCCATCGTCAGTTCCAGGGTGCGTTCGGCAATCCGTTGCTCGACGACGCCATGGGCGGACCGCAAATCGTTCAACATGCGGGCGTTTTCCGCCGCGCGCTCTTCCAACTGTGCCGCCATCGAGTTGAAGTTACGGGTCAAGGACTGCACCTCGGCGGGGCCGGATATCGCCGCTTCGTCGACCCGCGCCCCCGTCTCCCCGGCCGCCAAGCGGGCCGACGCGCGCTCGACCTGGGCAATCGGCAGAGTCAGCCGCCCGGCATACCACCAAGCCAGCAGCGCGCCGAAGAAAACCCCGATCGAGAGCATGAACAACGCCCCGGTCCGCACCCGTTCGGCATGAAAATACAGTTCGCGTTCCGGCTGCGGCACCATGATGCCCCAACCGGCGGCGGGTATGGCGGCATATCCGGCGAGCATATAGACATCTGCCGCCGACGAGAAAAACCGCGAGGTCCCTCTTTCCCCGGCAATCATCCGCTTGACCGGTTCAAGGTCACTGATGTTCTTGGTTGCCGCCTCCCAATCTGGCCGAGGATGGGCGACAACGTTGCCCAGATGATCAACGACGGCAACATGTCCCTGTTCGCCGAAGACGATGGATTCGCGAAGCGCCTTGATCTGGCGCAAACTCACCGCGGCAATCGCGCGCGGAACGCCCTCTTCGTAGCGCGCGACGAAGACCGTCGGTTGATCGTTTTCCCCTTTGAGAACCCGCGAAAACAGAATAGCGGTCCCTGTCGCGGGACGACGGGCATCCAAGTCCGCCCAGAGCTCCTCGGTCGCCGTGGGCAGACAAGACGCGCCATCGCCCAGGCGTTGCCTGTCTTGGGCGCGCCGCAGGTCGCTCAGGCGGCAGACCTCGGTCAGGCCAAGACCCTTCAGGCGGGCCGCATCGGCGCTCTTTCGCGGCACCGCGGGGTCGGTACCGGTGATTCGGTGCACGGCGTCGCGAACATCGGTCAGATATAGATCGAGGAAGCGGGACAGAGTGTTGGCCATTAACATGGACCGGCCCTTGGCATCCGCGACCTGGGCATCCAGGGCTTGCGCATGCAACCAAACGGAAAGCAGGACCGCCGGTGTCAGCCCGATTACCGTGAAAGCGACGGCGAGAACGACACGCAAGCGCAGACGCGCCTGCGGCGGGCCCGAAGCAGGCGCCATGCCGTTCATCCCAGTCACCTTGGCAAACTCGCGAATAGGTGTCGGCGCGGCCGGCCGATCCAATCGCGGCCGCCGCGCGCAACCGCGCGGCCGTTAGAACGGAATTTCGTCATCCAGATCCGGGCTCGGGCCGCCGCCCGCAGGACCGCCGCCGCCGCCGCCCGACGGGCCGTCCCAACCGCCCCCCGATTGGTCGCCGCCATAACCGCCACCGCCACCGCCATCGCCACGACCATCGAGCATTGTCATGACGCCGTTGAAGCGGGGCAAAACGACCTCGGTCGTATATTTCTCAACCCCGTCGTTCCCGGTCCATTTGCGGGTTTGCAAGGTGCCTTCCAAGTACACCTTGGACCCCTTCTTGAGATATTTCTCGCAGATGTCGGCCAACCGCTCGTCGAACACGACCACGCGGTGCCATTCGGTTTTCTCGCGCTGTTCACCCGACTGGCGGTCCTTCCAGCGTTCTGAAGTAGCAACGGACATATTGACGATTTTCTGCCCCGCCTGGGAAAACCGAACCTCGGGATCGCGTCCCAGGTTACCGACAAGAATGACTTTGTTGACACTGCCCGCCATGAAAATCCTCGTAAACGGCTGATTGGAATGCGCCCGTCCTGGCGCGCAAAGAAGGCCCGCACTCTAGCCGGAACCGGGGCCCGCTGCCAGTCTTTGGCGTCAAATTTCGGGGGCCGTCGTCAACGGGCCGCCACGCCGCGCACGGGCCGCGAAATCGGCGACCAGTTCCTGAATGCGGGCATCGCTTTCGTCGAGCCGAACCAAGGCAAGAACGCCGATTTCCAGCAAGGCCATGCCATAGACTTCCTGACTGACCCCTGAGGACATGAATTCCTGCAACGCGCGGGACAGAATCTCGTCGGCCTTGTCGAACTGTTCGTCGTTTTGATCCGCCACTGCCGGCTCCTTCCATATTCGGCCCCGGGGACACTTGCACCCGGGTCTCGGACCGGGACGAAAAAGGGCGCCAACGAATTGATCGGCGTCAGGCCCGTTTTCTACTCAGTCGCGACGCCCGAGGACACCAGCCATGCGAACGCACAAGCGATATAGCCCAGCATAACGACCAAGGCCAGGGACGCGAGCGCCCATTTCAAGGCCGTTTTGTCATCTTGGGTCATGTCTGCCCCCGTTGTTTCATGGCCGCGCGGCCGATCGACAGGCAGGCACCTCATCTGACGCGGGGGTGATCATAGGCGAAATCGAGCGAAACCTCAGCTAAATCCATATAATAAATTGAAATATATAAATAAATGACCATTTCCCAAGAATCTACACGCCGCAGCCTCCGCGCAAAACTGCTGCTTTACGCCAACGGTCAAGGACGATATGACTGGGGTCTTGGCCCCTTTCATCCCGTGTCGGGGGAACGGACTTCCATGGAAAGAATTCACGTTCGCGGCGCTCGAGAACACAATCTTCGCGACGTCGATGTAGCAATTCCACGCGACAGCCTGACGGTGATTACCGGCCTCTCGGGCTCGGGCAAGTCGTCGCTGGCCTTCGACACGATCTACGCCGAAGGCCAGCGTCGATACGTCGAAAGCCTCTCGGCCTACGCCCGCCAGTTCCTGGAACTCATGCAAAAGCCGGACGTGGACCATATCGAGGGCCTCAGCCCGGCGATCTCCATCGAACAGAAGACGACCTCCCGCAATCCGCGTTCCACCGTGGGCACGGTGACCGAAATCTACGATTACATGCGGCTTTTGTTCGCGCGGGTGGGCGTCCCCCATTCACCGACGACCGGCCTGCCCATCGAAAGCCAGACGGTGAGCCAGATGGTCGACCGGATCATGGCCATGGACGCGGGCACCCGGCTCTATCTGCTGGCCCCCATCGTTCGCGGGCGCAAGGGTGAATACAAAAAGGAAATCGCCGAACTGGCGCGTAAGGGGTATCAGCGGCTGCGCATCGACGGCGCCCTCTATGACATCGAGGACGCGCCCGATCTGGACAAGAAGTTCAAACACGATATCGAGGTCGTGGTCGACCGGCTTGTCGTGGGTGACGGGATCGAAGCGAGACTCGCCGATTCCCTTGAAACGGCCCTGGACCTGGCCGAGGGCATCGCCTATGCCGATGACGCGGACGCCCAGAAGCAGGATGAGGCCGGCAGCCGCAAGAAGGGCAGCACAAAGGGCAAGAAGACCAGCGGGATTCAGGACCATGTTCCGCCCGGTCGAACGGTGTTTTCGGCACGTTTCGCCTGCCCGGTATCCGGCTTCACGATCGATGAAATCGAGCCGCGGCTGTTTTCCTTCAACAATCCGTTCGGCGCCTGCCCGGCCTGCGACGGCCTGGGCACCGAGATGTATTTCGATCCCGAACTGGTGGTTCCCGACGAATCGCGCGCCCTCGCCGCCGGCGCCGTCGCCCCTTGGGCGAATTCATCGTCCAAATACTACGACCAGACGTTAAAAAGCCTGGGACAGCACTTCGATTTCAACCAATCGACGGAATGGCGCAAGCTGCCGAAAAAAGTCCGGCAGGCCATTCTGTACGGCACCGGAACAGAAGCCGTCACCATGCATTACCACGATGGCAAGCGGGCCTATGACATCACAAAACCGTTCGAAGGCGTGATTCCGAACATGGAGCGCCGATGGCGGGAAACGGATTCGTCCTGGGTACGCGACGAATTGGCCCGCTTTCAGACCGTGGCCGACTGCTCGGAATGCGGCGGTCAGCGCCTCAAGCCGGAAGCCCTCGCGGTCAAGATCGACGGCCTGCATATTTCGGAAGTCGCCGACATGTCGATCGACGCGGCCCACGCCTGGTTCGCCGGTCTCGAAGACCGCCTGCCCGATCAAGCGCGCGAGATCGCCCGCCGCATCCTTCGCGAAATCAACGAACGCCTGGGCTTTCTCAAGAACGTCGGCCTGGAATACCTGACCCTGTCCCGGGCCTCCGGAACCCTGTCCGGCGGCGAAAGCCAGCGCATCCGCCTGGCCTCTCAGATCGGCTCGGGCCTGACCGGGGTGCTCTATGTCCTGGACGAGCCGTCCATCGGGCTGCATCAGCGGGACAATGCCCGCCTTCTGACCACCTTGGAGCGGCTGCGCGACCTCGGCAATACGGTGATTGTCGTCGAACACGACGAGGACGCGATCCGCGCCGCCGATCATCTGATCGACATGGGGCCGGGCGCCGGTGTGCACGGCGGACATGTGGTCGCCACCGGAACGGCGGGCGAAGTCATGACCGTGGAAGACAGCCTGACCGGCCAGTACCTGTCCGGTCGCCGCCAAGTGCCGATCCCGCAGGCGCGGCGCCCGGGTAAGAAGGGCCAGGCCCTGAAACTCACGGGCGCGCGGGCCAACAACCTGGATAATCTCGACATTACCTTCCCCTTGGGCACGCTCACCTGCATCACCGGGGTCTCCGGCGGGGGCAAATCGACGCTGGTGGTCGAAACGCTCTACAAGGCCCTCGCCCGGCGCCTGCACGGCGCGCGGGAACACCCCGGCGAACACGACGACCTAACCGGCCTGGAATTCGTCGACAAGGTGGTGGATATCGACCAATCCCCCATCGGCCGCACGCCCCGGTCCAACCCGGCAACCTATACGGGCGCTTTCACCCCGATCCGCGACTGGTTCGCCAACCTGCCGGAAGCCAAGGCACGCGGCTACAAGCCAGGGCGTTTCTCGTTCAACGTCAAGGGCGGGCGCTGCGAGGCCTGCCAAGGCGACGGCGTGATCAAGATCGAAATGCACTTCCTGCCCGACGTCTACGTCACTTGCGACACCTGTCAGGGCCAGCGTTACAACCGGGAAACGCTCGACATTAAATTCCGCGGCAAATCCATTGCCGAGGTGTTGGACCTGACGGTCGACGAGGCAACGGACTTCTTCAAGGCCGTGCCGGCGATCCGCGACAAGATGCTGACCCTGCAGCGGGTCGGCCTGGGCTACATCCACCTGGGCCAGCAGGCGACGACGTTGTCCGGCGGCGAGGCGCAGCGTGTCAAGCTGGCCAAGGAACTGTCGCGCCGGGCCACGGGCAAGACCTTCTATATCCTGGACGAGCCGACGACGGGCCTGCATTTCGAGGACGTGCGCAAGCTCCTGGAGGTCCTTCACGCCTTGGTCGACCAGGGCAACACCGTGGTCGTCATCGAACATAATCTGGAAGTCATCAAGACCGCAGACTGGATCATCGACTTGGGCCCCGAAGGCGGCACCAAGGGCGGGAAACTGGTGGCCCAGGGCACGCCCGAGGACGTCGCCGCCACGGACGGCAGCTTCACCGGCGCCTATCTTGCGCCCTATCTGTCGCCGGCAAATGAAAAGAAGCGAGCCTAAGGTCCGTCCGGGGAGAAACCAAGATGCGATTGATGATGTTTGACGCCGGCGACGGGCCGCGCCTGGGCGTGGTCATTGCGCACGAAACTGGGGGCGACAGGGTGGCGGATGTCAGCACCGTATGTCCCGACCTGCTGACGCTGATCGAGGGCGGCGACGCGGCTATGAATACGGTCGCCAATGCCGTCGAAGGCGCGGCGCGCCATTCCCTTTCCGAGGTCACGCCGGCGCTGCCGATCAAACGGCCCGGGAAATTCATCTGCGTCGGCCTGAATTACGCGGCCCATGCCCGCGAAGGCGGTCACGAGCCGCCGGACTATCCGTCTTTGTTCGCACGCTTTCCGATGTCACTGGTCGCGGCGGAAGCGCCGGTGATCCTGCCCAAGGCCTCGGACAAGCTGGACTACGAGGCCGAACTGACTTTCATCATCGGCCGCGGTGGCCGCCACATCAGCGAAGCCGACGGCCTGACCCATGTCTTCGGCTATACCATGTTCAACGACGTGTCCTTGCGCGACTACCAGCGCAAGACCCGGCAGTGGACGCCGGGCAAGAACTTCGACGGCACCGGTCCTCTGGGCCCCGTCGTCGTCACGCCCGACGAACTGCCGCCGGGCGCCTCGGGCCTGCGGATCACATCGCGGGTCAATGGTGAGACACGCCAGAATTCGAACACGGGCGACATGATTTTCTCGGTCGCCCGGCTGATCGCCATCATTTCCGAAGTGATGACCCTGGAGCCCGGCGACATCATCGCCACGGGCACGCCGTCGGGCGTGGCCCATGCCATGAATCCACCCGGCTGGATGACGGCCGGCGACAGGGTCGAAGTTGAAATCGAGGGGATCGGCGTCCTTGGCAACCCTGTTGTCGCCGAGACCTGAGAAGACCGCCCGCCCCTAGGTCAGGATGCGGCGAACGGATTTCTTAAGGTAGAGCAGCCAGAAGACCTGGGCGCCGATGGCTGCCGCCGGCAGCAGGACCCAGACCCAGCCGAACACGGCCAAGGCCAGGACGATCAACCAGAAATCCGCCCGCGCCAGGCCGCGAAAGGCGAAAACCGCCACATCCGTCCATCCCGCATCGGCGTCCAGATCGGACAATTGCGCGACCTGATCCTCACCCTCCGGGACGCCGCCCAGGAACAGGGGCAGAAACGCATTGATCGTGCCACCCAGCGCCGCCGCCGCGCCGAACCAGAACCACAAGGGATCGGCGAAGGCGGTCATCGCGGCAAAACCTACGCCCAGGAAAAACGCCGCATGGACGACGCCATCGACGATATCGTCATACAGCGCGCCGAACCGGGACGAGGTGCCGAGCATTCGAGCCAACTCGCCGTCGCAGTAATCCAATAGGTAATAGACGAAGAACAGGACCGCGCCGGCGACCTGCCATGCCGTGCCGCCCTGGGCGAAACAGGCGGCGGCGGCGAGACCGGCGACCAGCCCCAGGGTCGTCGCCTGGTTGGCGGTCATGCCAAGGTTAGCCAGGTGCGGCGTCGTCGCCCGGGACAGCATGCGGATGATCGGCAATCGCGCCATGACGGCAAGCGCCGCGTTCCCCGTATCGGCGGGATCGGCCGCTTCCGCTGGCCGGCCGGGGTCGTTGACCGTTCGTTCCGACGGCATGACGGTTCACCAACGTGTTGTGACGGATTTATGTCATGCCCGTTTCAACGGGGTGGCGTCAAGGGGGCCGGCGCCGTTTCTCCGTTGGGTGCGGCGTTACGTGGCGATTGTTGGGGGACCATCTGTCCCGATGGCACGCCCGGAGACGGCAGGAGTTT
>JANQIJ010000138.1 GCA_028282185.1 Rhodospirillales bacterium | reverse complement strand
CGTCGACCAGGACATGGCCGATACCGCCGTCCAGCTTGTAATGAACCCAGGCGACGGCGCCCCGGCGGGTCGGGCTGTCTGACGCCAGAAGGTCACGGGCCTTGAAGATCAGGTCGTCGTAATCGAGCAGGGCGCGGGCCGTCTTCAATTCGGCATAGGCCGCCGCCAAGGCGTCGGCCAGGGTCGTCAAGCTTTGCGTGTTGTCGGCAAGGGCAAGGGCGCGCAACCGCTCGGCGATGGCCAAGACCCGTGTCTGTTCGGCGGCCAGCATGTCCACCGCGGCCGGGTCGGCTTTCGCCGCGCCCTGGGTGATCAGCGTCTTGCGCGGCCCGCCCTCGGCCGTCAGAAAAGCCGCTCGATAGTCCTCGAACCGGGCCAGCCGGCCGTCCCCGTCGGCGGCCAGCCAATCGCCGAGCGCGACCGCCCGGGCCTGATCGGTCTTGCCGCCTTTCGCGAGAACCGCCTGGGCCCGGCGCAGGGCGACCTCGTCAGCCGGCGCGGCGGGATCGAGAACGACCGACCGGCGGTCGTCGTCAGGCGCCAGCCCCAGGCGGCGGCGGACCGCTTCGGCCAATCGGTCGACGCCGCCGCGGCCGGCGATGGCCCGCGCCAAGTCCGCCCGCGACCGATCCAGATCGGCCATCAGGGTATCGAACCCGTCCTCCGCCAATTGGCCGGCGACATGCTCCAAGGCGCGGCCGAGCGGCCCGTCAGGAGCATGGGCGATCCGCGTCAGGATCCGGTCCCGGGCCTCGCGCCGAAGCTCCGCCGCCGTGCGCTCGTCCATTACCGTGAAATGCGGGGCCACGCCGGCCTCCAAGGGAAACCGACCCAACAGGGATTCGCAGAACGAATGGATGGTGCGGATGTTGGGACCGTCGGTGGTGTCCGCGACCTGGGCGAACAGACGGCGCACCCGGGCCAGGTCGTCCCGCGCCAGCGGCACGCCGGTCTGCGCCCGGTAGGCGGCCAACAGGCCATCATCCGCCAGCACGGCCCAACGACCCAACAATTGGGCCAGGCGGTTGGCCATCTCCGTCGCCGCCGCCTTGGTATAGGTCAGGCAAAGGATCTCACCGGGCCGGGCGCCGGCCATCAACAGGCGGACGATCCGGTTGGTCAGGACATGGGTCTTGCCGGTGCCGGCGTTGGCCGAGACCCAGAAAGAGGCATCGGGGCGAGAGGCCGCGGTCTGCCGGGCGTTCGCCTGGCGCCGGGTTTCGCTGATCCGGGGCGCGCTCATCCGCTACCTCCGTCGGGCCCGCCGCCTTCCGAACCGCCGCCACCCGCACCCTCCATGGCCATCCAGGCCCGGACCCGCGCCAGGTGATCATAAGGGCCGTCCTGGTTTTCGTACATCGGCCGCAGGCGGGGTGGATAGGGTGTTACTTCCTGGGCGAACCGGGCGGCCCGCCGGGCCAAACCAGCCAAGGCCTCCGCCGCCAGGTCGTCGGCCGCGCGGCGCCGATCCTCGCCGGGTCGGCGGCCGCCGGTCAGGCGCAGATAGTTGAGCATCGCAACCGGCGTCGCCGGAATGCCTTCGAACCCACCGGCCTGGGCAATCGCCGCCTCCAACGGCAATTGCGGTGAAAAACCGACTTCAGCCATGGCCCAACTGGGGGCCGTGCCGGTCTTGTAATCGACGATCACAAGCCCGCCGGCCGCGTCCCGATCAAGGCGGTCCGCCGTGGCGCTCAGCTCGAACCCATCGCCGCCCGGCAATTCCAGACGATGGCGGCCCGTGACTTCCCGGGCAACGGGCGCAATCCCCGCGGCCCGGCGGAGCCGCTCGTTGGCGACGAACCAATCGGCGATGCGACGAAAGCGCGGCCACCAGAAGGCCCGCTGCCCGGGCGGCACCGCCCGGTCATCGAACACTTGCCCGCCGAGCGCCAGCAATTGCGCCTCGGCGTCCGCCGGCAGGTCACCGGAATGGCCAGCGACGAACCGTTCGAGTATCTCGTGAATAAGGATGCCCTTTTCGGCTGCCCCTGGATCGGCGTCGATCGGATCCAGCGGTTCGAGATTAAGGATATAGCGCGCGAAAATCGCATAGGGATCGCGCACCCAGGTCTCGACGGCCGTCACCGACAGGCCCCGGGGGCGGCGCCCCGGGGCCGGGCGCGGCAGCGGACGTTTGGCCGCCACCAAGGCTTCAGGCGCGTCGAGCGACCGCGACCAGGCAAGCGGCGCCGGATCGCCCAGCCGCGCTTCGCCGATCAGGTTGTCGAGCCGCAACAGCCAACGGGCCGGCACGGTGGGCGCGCCATCGACCCGGCCGCTGCGGGTTATCAGCACCTCGGGTGCCATCATGCCCTGGACGAAATCGTGGGCGGTCAAACCGATCCGACGCTCCGGCAGGGGCAATCCGAAACGGCCCATCATCGGCCGGCTCATCCACGGGCTCGGCCGGGGGTCCGGTGGCCAGACCCCTTCGTTCAATCCGCCCAATATCATCAGATCGGACTGTTGCAAACGGGCTTCCAGCAAGCCCCAGATGGCAAGCCTGGGATGACCGCCGTAACGGGGCCGCACGCCGCGGCCGGCCATCAGGCCGTCGAGGGCCGCCGGATATTCGCGCGGCCGCAGCGCACCCAATGCGTCGCCGGCGTCGACCACATCCGCCATGAAGGCGGCGGCGGCCTCTCCGGCGTCGCCCGCCCACAGGCGGGCCGCCCCCATGGTTTCGTCGGTTGCGGCCAGAGCCTCGACCATTGCGATATGCGCGCGGGCCAGGCCGGGCAGGTCCGCCGTGGTTTGGATCATCAGGTTTTGCAAGGCCGCCGCCGCGCGGGCCACGCGATCGAGCAAGTTCGCGAGATCGGCAGCGTCGCCGGGACCGGCTTGATCCAAGGCCGCGCGCAAGCCATCGATCCCCGGCGCCGGCCGGGGAGCGCGCAGGATCGCAATCTCGAGCCGCCGGGCCGCCTGGCGCACGGCCGTGGGCGCCATGCCCAGGCCAACCAGGGGATGCTTCAGCACCGAGAGCAGATGGACAGGGGCGTATCCCTCGGAAATCATCCGCGCGGCCAGGCGCAGCAAACCGCCGGGCGGCGTCTCCGCCAGGGGCAGGCCGGCGGAATCGTCGATCCGAATGTCCCAGCGGGCCAACTCGGCCCGGACCCGCCGCGCCAGGCCGCGGTCCGGCGTCACCAGGGCACCCCGCCGGCCGGGTGTTTCCAGGGCTTCGCGCAAGGCCAGGGCGATGACCAGGGCTTCATCGTCGGGTGTCGCGCAATCGATCCGGCGGACACCTTGCACCGCCCGGGCCAAATCCACACCGCCCGCGTCCGGCGGAGCGCCGGTCACCGCCGCGGGCCTGAGGGCGATGGACAGCATTTGAAACCGGGGATGGGGCCCGCTCTTCGCCGGCGGTGTCGCACTGCCTCCCTCGCCAACTGTCTTGTTTGACGGGGCGGCGTCCCAGGCACCGGGCCATTCGCCGACCCGATGGCGGTCGGCGCCCAGCCGATCGAGCAACCGGGCCATGCCGTATTGCGGGTGATGCGGCTCCAGTTCGCGCCAGGCGGCGGCGTCCAGCCAGCGGTCGAGGCCGGGCAGGATCACCGCGCCGCGCGGCAGATGAGCGATCACGTTGAGAAAATCCGCCGTCGCCGGGATCGAGCCCGTGGACCCGGCGGCGATCACCGGGGTATCGGGCGGATTGTCCGACCAAACCCGGGCCTGACGCTCAAGCAGGCGGTTGCGATGCTCGGCGCCATCGATGCAGCCCTCCTCGGCCAGGATCGCCGGCCAGGCCCTGGTCAGGATTTCCAGGAACCCCAGGGTGATTTGCCAGTGTTCAGCCAAATCCGCCGGCACCAGGCGGTCCAGGTCCGCGAGGGAGAGGCGTTCCGTCGCGACTTGATCAAGCAGTCGGGCCAACTCGGCGGCCAGGCGCAGCGCCTGGTCGGCGGTATCGGCGCGGCCCGGAATCTTGAGGATCAACCGGGCCAACAGGGCCTGACGACGCAGGCCCGAAATCGCCGGCGCAAGGTCAAGCGCCGCCGCCGCGTCGCCCTCGGCCCCCAAGTCCTGGACCCCCAAGTCCTCTTCGTCGAGATCGCCCAAAGCCGTAAGCCTGGGCAGCAACACGGTACGCCCGCCGCTCAAACGCAGGAAAGCCTCGATCACGGCGCGGACCGCCCGACGGGTCGGCAACAGCAATCGAACATCGGCCAAGCGTTCGGGCGCGCCGGCGTATTCCGACAGGAGCCCCCCGGCCAGGACATCGACGAACGGCCGATGGGGGCTGATGGTGAAAACCCTGGGCGGCCCCGTCGCCCCGTCGGCGTCCCGCCCCCGGGTCACCGGCGGCGCTGCCCGGCGAAGCGTTCGGACATGTAATCCTTGGCCTCTTCCAGGGCGTCCGGCGTGCCGACGTGAAACCATTCCCCGTCGTGGACCACGCCGAACAGGCGCTCGGAATCGATCGCCCGGTCGTAAAGCGCGTTGAGCGAGAACGGCCCGTCGGGCGCGCCTTTGAACAACCGCGGATGCAGAATCTGGATGCCGGTGAACAGCCAGGGCGCGACTTCCAGCTCGGGCCTGCGGGTCAGCCGCCCATCCGGTTCGGCGCAGAAATCACCGCGCCCGTCGTAGCCGAAAGCCTCGACCGTGGAGTGCAACAGCAACAAGCCATCCATGGCCTTTTCGTCCCAGCAAGACACCAACCGCGGCAGCGCCGGGTGCGGCCCGTTCAACAACAGGGAATCCGAATTGGCGACGAAGAACGGCTGATCATCGAAATGGTCCAGGGCGTTCTTGACCCCGCCGCCGGTTTCAAGGCGTTCCGCCTCTTTTACGAAGACAATTCTGGGTGCTTGGCGGTTGGCCAGATGACGGCGAATGAGATCGGACAAATGGAACAGATTGACGACCGCCTCCTCGACCCCGGTTTCGGCCAGGCGGTCGAGCATGCGGTCGATCAAGGTCCGGCCCTCGACTTCGATCAGCGACTTGGGCAGGGTTTCGGTGATCGGCCGCATCCGGGTGCCCAGACCCGCCGCCAGGACCATCGCCTTGCGGGGCGGGGCGGTCACGCCGCGGCCTCGGGCCGGCCTGGGTCGGGCTGAACCCGCCGTTCGGGCGGCAATGCCCGGTCGATCCAGGCCCGGACCTCGCCCAGGTCCGGATGGGCCAGGGCGTGTTCGAGCAATGACCAGACGTGGGGAATATGTTTCAGGTATTGGGGCTTGCCGTCGCGATGGCTGAGCCGGGTGAAGACACCGATGACCTTGGCATGACGCTGGGCGCCCAGGATCGCGTAGGCGGCGCCCAGCGCGTCGCGGTCGAGATCGGGGAAGGCGGCCAAGTAGCGCGCCAGCATATGCGCCGTCAACACCGGATCCACGGCGCGGCGGGCGTCTTCCAACAACGACATCAGGTCATAAACGGGCGAACCGAAGACCGCGTCCTGGAAGTCCAACAAGCCGCAGCGCCGGACGCCGTCCCGGTCCGGCAACCACATCAGATTATCCACATGGAAATCGCGCAAGACCAGGGTCTTGGGTTGGGCCAGGACGCGGCGCAGCGGTTCCCGCCAGACGGCGCGGAAGGCCTGGCGGATGTCGTCGTCGGGCTCCATGCCGGTCACCGCGGGCAGGTACCAGTCGACCAGCAAGGCCACCTCGTCCAGCAATCGCCGTTCGTCATAAGGTGGCAGGGCCCGGGGTACGGCGGTTTCCGGCGGGCGATCGTGGATATGGATCAACACGTCGATGGCGCAGGCATAGAGCTCATCGGCCTGATCGCCGGCGCTCGGCCCCGGGCCGAGAACCCGCGTGAACGTCGCATCGCCGAGGTCTTCCAGCAACAACAGGCCGGCGGCCGGGTCTTCGGCATAGACCTCCGGCGCGCTGAGCCCCAGTTTGGCGAGGTGCCGGGCGACGACGACGAAGGGGCGGACGTCTTCCTTGGGCGGCGGCGCGTCCATGAGGATGGCCCGCCGGGCGCCGTCATCAAGGCGCAGGTAACTGCGGAACGAAGCGTCGTCGGAGACCGCCGAACGGGCGGCCCCGGCCCAGCCCTGGCGATCGAGGAACGCCGCGATCAGGCTGTCGCGCTCAGCCATCCCGGCCCACCTCCGCCAAACGGTCCGCCCATTGGGCACCGGCCAGACGGACCCTGCGGTCATCCGCCCCGGGTCCGGGCTCAAGCCGCAGGTCGAGCCGCCGGGCCGGCAGGTACGGACCCAGGCGGTCGGGCCATTCGATCAGGGAAATGCCTTCGGCGAAGGCGTCGTCGAGGCCCAATTCAAAGGCCTCTTCCGGCGCCTTCAGACGGTAAAGATCGAAATGAAAAAGGGTCGCCTGCGCCGCATCATAGGCCTGGACCAGGGTGAAGGTCGGGCTCGGCACTTCTTCGTCCGAGCCCATCAGGGCGCGGACGAAGCCGCGGGCGAGGACCGATTTGCCCATGCCCAGGTCGCCCCATAGGGCGATCACGTCGCCGACCCGGGCCAGGGCGGCCAGGCGCCGGCCGAGCGACTGGGTCGCGGCCTCGCCCTCAAGGGTCAAGACCGTCGCGGCCGGGTCATCGGATGCGTGCGCCATGGCCATCATTGCCGCTCTTTTAACGAACTTGGGTTGGGTCGGACAAGGCTTGACCTGTCCGGCGCCGCCCGCCATGTAAGGAGCGCCCAAAGCGCATGGCCTAAGGACACGCCCTTCCAATGACCGCGACCGCGACAGATGCCACCACGACGGCGCCCATCGCCGGAAACACGGACCGCACGGACGTGGTGATCGTCGGCGCCGGTCCCGTGGGCCTGTTCGCGGTGTTCGAATGCGGCATGCTGGGCCTAAAATGCCATGTCGTCGACGCCCTGGAATCGATCGGCGGACAGCTCAGCGCCCTCTATCCGGAAAAACCGATCTACGACATCCCCGGATATCCCCGGATCGACGCCGCCGAGCTTGTCGCCCGCCTGGATGAACAGGCGCAACCGTTTGAGCCGGTCTATCATCTGAACCGTCAGGTCACGGGCCTGGCGGCGACCGAGGGCGGCTGGCGCGTGACCTTGCAGGACGGCCGGATCATCGACGCCGCCGCGGTGATCATCGCCGCCGGGGTCGGTGCCTTCGGCCCCAATCGGCCGCCTTTGGAAGACCTAGAGACCTACGAGACCCAGGCGGCGGGCTTGGGGGTCAAGTACCTGGTCGCCCGGCGCGACGATTTCGCCGGCCGGCGC
>JANQIJ010000398.1 GCA_028282185.1 Rhodospirillales bacterium | reverse complement strand
CCAGCGGGATGCCGCGGGCGCAGCAGGCTTCGATCACCCGCCGCCGGTTGGCGTCGCTATGGGCCTCCTGCCGGTCGATCAGGCCCGCGACCTGGGCGTCCAACTCGTCGGCCGAATAGATCTTGCCGTAATACTGTTTCCATTTGTCCAGATCGCGCCATTGCCGTTGGCCCGGCGTATGGTCCATCAACGAAACAAGCGCGACCAGCGGGTGGTCGATGATCTCACCGAGTTCGTCCATCACCGTGTCCGAGGCCAGTTCAGCACGAATATGAAGCCGATGATCGGCCTTCATGATGTCGTCCTTGTCCGCCTGGGACAGGGCGTCCTTGGCGAGGTCGAGGGCTTCGTGCCGGCCCGGCTTGCCCAGGTGAAGGTCGCCGACGACCAGCGAATCGAAAACCGTGGTCACGCCGGCGGTGGCCAGCATGCGGTCATGAATTTGGAACGCCGCCGCGCCGGGCCAGTTGACGCCGGGCCGGGGTTCCAGGTGTTTTTCCAGGTTGTCGGTATGGATGTCGACCAGGCCCGGAATGAGATAATCGCCTTCCATGTCAAGCGCGCCGGCAAGCCCGCTGGGGCGGTCGTCAACATCATCGATGCGGCCAGCCGCAACGGCCAGAGACCCATTGACCAGGCGGTCGCGGGTAACGATGACGCCGTTGGTGAAGACCGTTTCGTGGCTCATGGGGCCGTGCATATGACGATTGCCTTCTTGAAAACTGGGTTGGGGGTTTTCCGCCCAGCGGGGGCGGGCGCGGCCATCGGCCACAACCGAAGACCGCCGTCTAGCCCTGGGCCATGACCAAGCCGTGACGCTGACGTGACCGAACTGTGAAACTGTTTCATCTCAAGCAACCGGTTCAAAGACCAATTGGACCCGGTCGCCGGCGAAGCGGGTGACGCCGAATTCAACCGGGCGGTCTTCCGGATCGACGTTGATGCTTTCGGAAACCAGGACCGGTCGGGTGCCGGGCTGGGCCAGCAAACGGGCCTCGTCCTTGTCCGGCAGACGGGTCGTGACCCGCGTAACCTTGCGGTAGAAATCCAAAACCCCCGACAGACGGAGCGCCTGGGTGATCGACCGGGTCTCCTTGAACCCATCGATCAATTCGGGGAACCGGACGGCATCAAAATAGTGGTCGCTCAAAGACAGCGGCCGATCGTCGGCGCGCCCGAGGGTGCGGATCATGAGCGCCGGGGCGCCGGTTTCCAGCGCCAAGGCTTCGCCGATTTCGGGTGTCGCTTCCAGGGTGTTGGTGGCCAGGACTTCGCTGCCGACTTGCCGGTTCTGGGCCAGGATGTTTTCCGTGAACCGTGTGCGCCGCCGGACCGGATAGTCGATGAGATGTTCGTTGACGAAGGTTCCGCGTCCCTGTTCGATCCGGATCAGGCCGTCGTCTTCAAGGGCACGCATGGCGCGGCGCACCGTGTGGCGATTGACATCGAAGCGGTCCGCCAGCTCCAATTCCGTCGGCAAACGATCGCCGCCGGTGATCGTCCCGTTGCTGATGCCGTCAATCACCTGGCGTTCGATCTGGCGCCACAGCGACACTCCTTCGCCGCGTTTCAGTTCGGACCATTCCATCCTATCCGCTCCCGGCTCTGTTGAGATGTCTGCCCAGGGAGGCCGTGCCGCGCCGGCGTTCCTGGGGTGTCACGGAATGTTCATGACTCTCCAATTTACTTTCGACCGGCATGGCGCAATAATACCGAAATAGAACCGGATGTCTAGACAAATTTTCAATTGATCCATACGCGTTATCCGGTTTGCGGTTTGGATGTTTTGGAGTCGGCTAGGCGTTCGTTGAAATCGTTCGGCAAGGCGCTCGGCCGGCGTGGTTCGGATGCCAAAATCAAAGTTTCGGATGTCATAACGAGGAAGACATGGCGCCCACCGATCAGACCAGCAATTCCGGCGACGGCCCCGTGGTGCGGCACGGGGCCGATGATTCGGCCGTCCCCGCCGACGTTCGGCATGCGGGACGTCAGGCCTGGATGTCCGTGTTGGCGCGGTCGCCCGTCGATCGGGTTGCCCAACGCTGGCAGGCGTTCACCGATCAGGAAGGCGCCCAGGAGTACGTCCGCCTGCGGGCTCCCGAAACGGGCCTTGTGATGGTTCGTGGCCGGGCCGGGGGCGATGGTGCGGCCTTCAATCTGGGCGAGGTGACGATGACCCGATGTTCGGTCCGCTTGGCCGATGGCACCGTCGGTCACGGTTACGTCGCCGGTCGCTCCCATCGCCATGCTGAACTGGCGGCCGTTGTGGACGGCTTGATGCAAACCCTCGCGGCCCCAAGGCTGCGCGAACAAGTTATCGGCCCGTTGGCCGACGCGCTCGCCGGTCAGCGCCGCGTCGAGGCCGAAAAGACCGCGGCCACGCGGGTTGATTTCTTCACCATGGTGCGGGAGCAGGAACAATGACCCCGGATGACCGGATGGTGCCAACGGTCTCCGGTCTGGGGCCCGGATTCGGCGACGGCGTTGGGCAGTCCCAGGCTGCTTTTCGGGCGGTTCTGCGTGCCATGTCTCGGCCTGGCACGGTTGAGGCCTTGGCCCCGGCCGGTGCCTTCGCGCCGCCGTTGCCGTTGACCCCGGCGGCCGCGGCCGTCGGCTTGACATTGTTCGATTTCGAGACGCCGGTCTATTTGTCTGAGGATCCCGCCGGCGCGGGGTCGGCGGTCGAAGATTATCTGCGCTTCCATACCGGGGCGCCGATGGTCGCTCAGGCGGACGCAGCCGCCTTCGCCTTGATTTTCAATGGGCTCGAAACGCCGCCATTGTCGGTGTTCCAAGCCGGCAGCGATCAGGCCCCTGAAACATCGACGACCGTGATCGTCCAGGTTGCCTCGCTGGTTGCCGACGGGGAGGCCTGCTGGCGTTTGACCGGACCCGGCATCGATGGCGCGGCGGCGTTTTCCGTTGCCGGCCTGCGCGACGATTTTGCCGATGACCTGATCGCCAATCAGGCCCTGTTTCCCAGGGGCGTCGATGTGATTTTGGCGGCGCCGGACCGGATTGCCGCGCTGCCGCGGACCACGCGGGTGGAGGCCTAGGTATGTACGTTGCGGTCAAAGGTGGCGAAAAGGCCATCGACAACGCCCATCGGTTGTTGGCCGAGGCGCGGCGTGGCGATCCGGAGACACCGGAACTGACGCTCGATCAAATTCGCGAACAGCTGGGTCTGGCCGTCGACCGGGTGATGGGTGAGGGCTCGGTCTACGACGCGGACCTGGCGGCGCTGGCGATCAAACAAGCCTGCGGCGACCTGGTCGAAGCGATCTTCCTGTTGCGGGCGTTCCGCGCCACCTTGCCGCGTCTGGCCGAAAGCCAGCCCCTGGACACGGCGCGGATGACCATCCGCCGGCGGATATCCGCGACCTTCAAGGACCTGCCCGGCGGACAGGTGCTGGGTCCGACATTCGACTATACCCATCGGCTGTTGGATTTTGATCTGGCCAGGCCGGCTGAGGCGCCGCCGGGATCGGCGCAAGATCACGGGCAGGCGCCTGACCAGCCATCGCCGAAGGATGAGAGCATGCCCCGGGTGACCGATCTGTTGGCCGATCAGGATCTCATCGAACGGGAGGTTCCGGGGGATCCCCATGGCCCGGTTGCTGACCTGACGCGCGAACCGCTGGCCTTTCCCGCCGGCCGCGACCTGAGGCTGCAGAATCTGGCCCGCGGCGACGAGGGCTTTCTTTTGGCGCTCGGCTATTCGAGCCAGCGTGGCTACGGCCGCACCCATCCCTTCGCCGGTGAAATTCGTATGGGCGAGGTCGCCGTCGAAATCGTCCCGGAGGAATTGGGCTTTCCCATCGTCATCGGTGAAATCACCGTCACCGAATGTCAGATGGTCAATCAATTCGCGGGTTCGGCGACGGTGCCGCCGCGGTTCACCCGGGGCTATGGCCTGGTGTTCGGCGCATCGGAGCGGAAGGCCATGGCCATGGCCCTGGTCGACCGGTCGCTCCGCGCGCGCGAATTGGGCGAGGACATCGTCGCCCCGGCGCAAGACGAGGAATTCGTGCTGTACCATTCCGACAACGTCGAGGCGCAGGGTTTCGTGCAGCATTTGAAGCTGCCGCATTACGTCGATTTCCAAGGTGAATTGGTGCTGGTCCGGGGGCTTCGCGAAGAGGCCCTGGCCCGTCGCAAGGGAGCAGCCGAATGAATGCCATCGAAAACACGAACCACGGTGGCAACGGTGGCCACGGCGGCAATGGGGCGGGCGGCCACGGCGGTTACAACTTCGCCTATCTGGATGAGCAGTCGAAGCGGATGATTCGGCGCGCGATCCTCAAGGCTGTGGCGATACCTGGTTATCAGGTGCCTTTCGGGTCGCGCGAAATGCCGCTGCCCTACGGCTGGGGAACCGGTGGCATTCAGGTCACTGCGTCAATCATCGGCCGGGACGACGTTCTCAAGGTGATCGACCAGGGCGCGGACGATACGACCAATGCGGTGTCGATCCGCAAGTTCTTCGTCCGCACCGCCGGGATCGCCACGACCGAAGAAACCGGTCAGGCGACGATCATTCAGACGCGGCATCGGATTCCTGAACAATCCCTTCTGCCGGGACAGATCCTGGTCTACCAGGTGCCGATCCCCGAGCCTCTGCGCTGGCTTGAGGCCCGTGAAACGGAAACCCGAAAGATGCACGGCTTGGCCGATTATGGGATCATGCATGTGAAGCTATATGAAGACATCGCCAAGTACGGCCACATCGAAACGTCCTACGATTATCCGGTGCGGGTCAACGGCCGCTACCTGACGGCGCCGTCGCCGATCCCCAAGTTCGACAATCCGAAAATGAACGACATGCCGGCGCTACAGCTGTTCGGCGCCGGCCGGGAGAAGCGCATTTACGCGATCCCGCCGCACACGCGGGTTGAGAGCTTGGACTTTGACGACCATCCCTTCGAGGTCCAGACCTGGTCCGAGGTTTGCGCGCTCTGCGGCGCCGATGATACCTATTTGGACGAAGTGATCATGGACGACCGGGGGACCAGCATGTTCGTCTGTTCGGACACGGCCCATTGTGCCGAGCGCCGCGCCGCCGGGCATCGCGGTCCAGATGGCGATGCCGCGCCGACGGGATTGGTGCCATGACGGTGGCCACTTTGGAGCCGACCGAACGGTCCAGGCGGGCCGATCAAGACGCGGCCGACGCCGTCGCCGCGGCCGATGCGGGGCCGCTGCTGAAGGCCGCGGGCATCAGCCATTTTTACGGTGCGCGCGCCGGCTGCGAAAACGTATCGCTGGAACTGCGATCCGGCGAGGTGCTGGGCATTGTCGGTGAGTCCGGATCGGGCAAGACGACCTTGTTGAACTGTCTGGCGGCGCGCCTGCGCCCCGCGTCCGGACAGCTGGCCTACCGATTGACCACGGGCAGGACTGTCGATGTTTACGGCTTGAGCGAGGCCGAGCGCCGCCGCCTGACGCGCACGGATTGGGGTTTTGTTCACCAAAACCCGCGCGACGGCCTGCGCATGGCGGTCAGCGCCGGGGCCAACGTGGGCGAGCGCCTTATGGCTGTCGGCGCGCGTCACTACGGCGATATTCGGGACCAGGTGACCGATTGGCTGACCCGGGTCGAAATGGACCTGGAACGCATGGACGACCTGCCGTCGACCTTTTCCGGCGGCATGCAGCAGCGCGTGCAGATCGCCCGCAACCTGGTGTCCCAACCGCGCTTGGTGTTCATGGACGAACCAACGGGCGGCCTTGACGTTTCGGTGCAGGCCCGATTGCTCGACCTCCTGCGCGGCCTGACCAATGATCTGGGTCTGGCCGCCGTGATCGTGACCCATGACCTGGCGGTGGCGCGGCTGTTGTCGCATCGACTGATGGTCATGCGTCAGGGCCGGGTCGTCGAACACGGCCTGACGGACCAAGTGTTGGACGATCCGCAAGACGCCTACAGCCAGTTGCTCGTGTCTTCGGTGCTGCAGACATGAGCGCGGTGATGGAAGACGCGCCCCGGCTTGATGTCCGAGGGCTGGCCAAGTCGTTCGTTCTGCATACCCAGGGCGGCGTCACCTTGGATGTGTTTCGCGATCTGGACTTGCAGGTGTTCGCCGGCGAATGCGTCGCGCTGCAGGGGCCTTCTGGATCGGGCAAGAGTTCGCTGATCCGGCTGTTGTACGGCAACTATGTCAGCGCAGCCGGCGAGATCTTGGTGCGTCATAACGGGCAGATGGTCGATGTCGCCGCGGCGGATCCCCATGTCGTGCTCGATGTTCGGCGACGTACCATGGGCTATGTCAGTCAGTTCCTCCGTGTCATTCCACGGGTCCCGGCCCTGCAGGTCGTGGCCGAGCCGCTCCGTGCCCGCGGCGTGCCGCAGGCGACGGCGGAAGCCGAAGCCGGCGAGATGCTGGCCCAATTCAACATTCCCAAGGCCCTTTGGTCATTGGCCCCGGCGACGTTTTCCGGCGGTGAACAACAGCGCGTCAATCTGGCGCGCGGGTTCATCATCGACTATCCGGTGTTGCTGTTGGACGAACCGACGGCGTCACTCGACGCGGCCAACCGGGACGTGGTGGTCGCCATGATTCGTCAGGCCATTCGTCGCGGCGCGGCGATCATCGGCATTTTTCACGACAGCACCGTGCGTGACGCGGTGGCCAGCCGGATCGTCGACGTCACGTCCTTGGGGGCGGCTGCTTGACGGAAAACGGCGCCGCCATTGCCGGGGCCGGGGGGAAGGGTGCCGGCGGCGCGGCCACCGGTTGCCGCTACGCAATCTATTTCGCGCCGGATCCGGGAACCCGCCTGTGGCAAGAAGGCTGTCGTTGGCTCGGCCGCGACCCGACGGGTGCCGCCGTGGCGCCGCGGCCAAGGGTGCCCGGATTATCCGTCGCG
>JANQIJ010000426.1 GCA_028282185.1 Rhodospirillales bacterium | reverse complement strand
TCGACGGCGGCGGACCCGCCCTCGGCCTCGGCGGCCTCGATCGCGGTGGTGCGCACGGTCACCAGTTTGGTTTCGTCGGTCGACTGCACGGTCGCCATGGCGTTGCCGGCATAGATCGGACGGACGAAAGTGTCGGGCCCTTCGATCCCGGAAATGTCGGAGATCTGCTGCACGTCCAACAGCGCTGCGACCCGGGGCATGATGTTCTTGCCGCTGGTCGTCGCCGCGGCGACGATATGGTCGAAGCCGACGGCCAGGCCGACCATCAGGGGTGTCACGTTTTCCGCGACCTCGTCCCGATAGGCCGCGTCGTCGGCGACAAAGACCTTGGCGACGCCGGCGACCTTGGCCGCCGCTTCGCCCACGGCGGCGCAATCCGACCCGGCGACCAGGACCGTGACCTCGCCCAATTCGGCCGCCGCCGTCACCGCGTTGAGGGTCGCCGGTTTCAGCGCCTCGTTATCGTGTTCCGCGTAAACCAGGACAGACATAATCAGATTACCTTCGCTTCGTTCTTCAGTTTATCGACCAGTTCGGCCGCGGTCTCGACCTTGACCCCGGCCTCGCGGGCCGGCGGTTCGGTCACTTTCAGGATTTCCAGGCGGGGAGCAACGTCGACGCCCAACTCGTCCGGCGTGAGCTTGGCGATTTCCTTCTTCTTCGCCTTCATGATGTTTGGCAGCGAGGCGTAACGCGGTTCGTTCAGGCGCAGGTCCGTGGTCACCACGGCCGGCAGTTTGACGTCCAGGGTTTCCAGGCCGCCGTCGATCTCCCGGGTGACGATGGCGCTGCCCTCGGCGAATTCGATCTCGGAGGCGAAGGTCCCCTGGCCCCAGCCAAGCATGGCCGCCAGCATCTGACCGACCTGGTTGTTGTCGCCGTCGATCGCCTGTTTGCCGAGGATCACCATGTCGGGGGTTTCACGGCCGACGACCTCCTTGAGCATCTTGGCGATGGCGAGCGGTTCCAGCGCCGCGTCGGTAACCACATGGATGCCCCGGTCGGCGCCCATGGCAAGGGCCGTGCGGATCGTTTCCTGGGCCTGTTCCGGGCCGACGGAGACAGCGATCAGTTCGTCGGCCTTGCCGGCCTCGCGCATGCGAATGCCCTCTTCGACGGCGATCTCGTCGAACGGGTTCATGGACATTTTGACGTTCTGGGTTTCAACCCCGGTTTCATCCGATTTGACCCGGACCTTCACATAGGCGTCGATCACGCGCTTGACGCCGACCAAGACTTTCATGGCGGACCCTTTTTGCGGGCCCGGGGAAAGCCGCGGGGCCCGTCCTTTGAGAGATTTTCGCGGTGCAAGAAAAGCGAGGCTGGTTTAGCGGAAGCGCCGATTTCCGTCAAGGAATCGGCGTTTCATTTTACCCGAACGTGAGTTGCGTGCCGGCCAAGCAGGGAGGCGAGGGTCAGGCTCGCGATGCATCGGTCCGCCGTTCGCGCAGTCTTGTGTCTTCCGGATAGACGCGCAGCCGGGGCACCAGGCCGCGGGCGATGGCGTCCTGGATACCTTTCCAATAATCGTAGGACAGCAATTCGCCATGGACGTCGCGGAACAGGCGGCGCAGGTTTCGGTCGGGAATGCGCAGGCCGACGTCGATTTCTTCCGGCAGGAAGACAATGCCGTCTTCGAAGAACCAGTCGGGTGGTTCTTCCTCGCCGTGTTCGCGGCCGACGTTGGTGTGAATTTTCACGTCCGTCAGGTCTTCGAGCGCGTCATAATCGAACAGGTAGACCTTGCTGAAATCGCCGACGCCGTAATTTCGGCCGTCCAGATCCTTGTTGAAGATGTTCGCCGCCGCGTTGTTGCGGATGCAATGACCCAGGTTGATGATCGCCGTTTCGGCGGCGTCGCGGTCCGCCGTTTCCAGGAACAGCGGCAAGGGCACCATTTTTGCCTGGACGATCAGGTGGCGGAACACCAGGAAATCGCCGTCATCGATGGCCAGGGTGCTGACCGTGCCGCCGGCGTTGCCCAACAGGTCGTCGGCCAGGGCCTCGGCGAACCAAGCGCGTGGCAGGCGGATGTTGTAGTAAATGATGTTGTCCAGCATGCTGCCGGTGCGGTTGATTTCGTGCACCCGGCCGTATTTGGCGAGTACCGAGGGCACGCCACCGAACTCACCCCATTTGTAGCCTTCCGTCGGTGTGTCGCGGATCACCTTGAGGACGTAGTCCAGGGCCGGCGCGGTGAAGCCGATGGCGACGGTGCCGCGAAAACCCGGTGCCGTGTCCATCACCGCATCCGGTTGTCCCAGGCATTGGGTGATCTCGTCAATCACCGCGACCTTGCCGATATGGTTGAAGCCGATGGTCGAATAATGCAGGCCGAGCGCCCGGCGCGGCATGATCGAATGCAGGAAGCCGGCCAGTTCGTGGTAATGGGGAATGGTGGTGTGGAAGTTCGCCAAGGTCGAGGAAAACAGATTGTGCAGATCCGCCTCGCGGGTCAATACCGCGTCGATGAAGATGCCGTTGACATGGTTTTCCAACGACAGGGCCAGGGGCGCCCAACCGCCGTCCTTCAACTCCAGACGGCCGACCAAATAGGCGCCGCGATTGCGATAGAAACCGGCGGAAGCAACCTCGACCCCGGAAATCGCCTCCGGGTCGCTGCCATCGAGGCCCAGTTCCCCGTTGGCCGTTTCCGCGGCCATGCGGCAATCGGTCTCGGCGTCCTGGAAATGGCGGCCGAATTGGGGAATGTCGAGCATCGCCTGAATCAGTTGCGGCGTTACCTGGGCGCCGCCCGGGAAGCGGCGGACCACGGCTTTCTGTTCGCCCGACGCCCGGCCCGCCTTGCCGAAGGAATACTCGACCGGCTTCCATTCGTCCTTGTAGAGCATACGGCGGACGGAATTGATGTAGGCGTTGGCCAGGTCAAAGGCATAGCGCCCGGTGGCCAGACGCGCGTATTCCTCATCGACCATCGGCCACAGGCTCTCGTCCGTCGCCAGTTCGGGAAAGTTGATGTGCAGGCGGTCGGCGACCTCATGGATGGTCTCCGAATAGACCAGCAAGCGGCGTTTGGACAAAGCCAGCGATTCGCGCGCCCGACGATCTTCGAAGGCGCCCTTGGCCAGCCAAGTGATCGATCGGCATTCCTGCTGATAGGCGTCGAACAGACGGAGGATGCATTGCGCCGTCTGGCAGGCCCGTTGATCGGGCGCGTCGATCCCGGACAGGATATCGAACTCGGTCAGGGCCCGTCCCAAGGCACCGCTGGTGAAATCCATGTTTGTCTCCGCTGGGCTGTTCGCTCAGCCCACCTCCCCATCCATGCCGTTTGGCCGGCTTGAACGCCGTTGATCCGTTTCAGAGGCTAGCGTGAATGGCGGGTCCCGTCAGCGGGTAAAGACCCGAGAAGGCCCGGCCGATCCGCGACGATCCATAAAATTTTAGGCAAATTTGATCAAAATCTATCAATAATAAATAGATTTGACCTTTATTTCTCTTATTCCGATATTTGAGGGGCGGCGCGGGAATCCGATCGGAACGGTAGGCCGACGCCATTTTGGATGGGCAAAACGAAAGGTAGGCGACAGGTTCGGGCCGGGGACGGCGGCATTTCGAACCGACGACGCCAGTAGGCGATCGGCGGAGATAAGGAGAAATGAGCACGATGTCCGGAAACATGAGCGATCTGCCCTATGGCGCGGCCCGGCCGACGGTGTCCCGCCGGTGCCAGGCGCCGCGGTTCACCGCAGGCAAGCTCTTGGCCCTGCCACTGCTGCCGATGTTATGGTTGGTCCGCGCCATCCGGCGCCGGCGCGACAGGCGCTTGGACGCGCTCAGGCGGGAAATCCTGGACCTGCGGCGCGAGGTCAAGGGCCTCCGCCGGGTCAATATGGAGTTGTTGCGCGGCAAGGAGCGGGCGGAAAACAACGACCAGCGCAAGACCGAGTTCCTCGCCCGCGTGACCCACGAACTGCGCACGCCGTTGAATGCCGTGGTTGGCTTCGCCGATCTTGTGCGGCAACAGCCCTACGGTGATCTGGGGAGCCCGAGATATGCGGAATACATCACTGACATCCGCAAGACCAGCGCGCATATGTTGGATCTGGTCAACGACCTGTTGGATATCGCCAAGGTCGAGGCCGGTCGCATCGAATTGCGCGAATCCTGGAACGCGGTGCCGGTCCTGTTGGACGATTGCCAGCGTCTGATGGCGGTCGAGGCGAAATCCGCGGGCATTACCCTGGAGGTTATGACGGCTGATACCCTGCCTGGGCTGTACTGCGACCCGGGGCGCGTTCGCCAGATCGTCGTCAACCTGTTGTCCAACGCCATCAAGTTCACGCCGAAGGGGGGCAAAATCACCCTGGCGGCGCGTCGCGATCGGGTCGGCGGGGTCGTCATCCGCGTCGCTGACACGGGCATCGGGATTCCCAAGAAGGCATTGGACGACGTATTCGAGCCCTACACCCAGGTTCCGGCGCAGCCCTTGGTCCGCGGCCAGCAAGGCGCGGGCCTGGGACTGTCGCTGGTTCGTATCCTGGCGGATCTGCACCAGGCGGCGCTCGGCATCGACAGCGTCGAACACCAGGGCACGACGGTGACCGTTCGGTTCCCGCCGACACGGGTCAGGCGGGTCAACTAACCGTTTGGTCGCGGTTCCGGGACAGCGGCGGGCTCACAATCGTTTGAACGCCCTTTCGCCGGCGGCGCATGGACTTTTCTTTGCCGGGGTTCAATCCTATCTTAGCCCGGTCCCGGCGCAATGGGCGCCGGGCAGAGTTTGGAGGCCGCGCATGCGCCGTTTCGCCGCCATCTTCGCCCTGGGCCTGGTCTTGCTCGTCGGGCCGCTGGTCGCCCGTGCCGAACTGGCCCGAGAGCTGACCTGGGACAACCTGGTGCCCGAAGGTCCACCGATCGAAAACCCGTTTATGGATTTGACCGTGGATCAGCAGGTCGAGCTCGAGATGCTCGCTTCGATCCGGGCCCAGCAATCACGCGGCCTGGTCAGTGAAGTCAACCCGCTATACGAGGACGGTCTGGAACTGGCCCATAAGCTGCGCACGGACGGTCTGCAGGTCGAGCGACTGCTTGAAGAATACGAAGTCCTGCGTCAGAAAATCGAGGTGTTGAACGCCCAGACCGTCGATGAACTGGATGGCCAGTTGATCCGCATGCCGGGCTATGTCCTGCCCCTGGAATTCGACGGCACCTCGGTCGAGGAATTCCTTTTGGTGCCCTATGTCGGCGCCTGCATCCATGTGCCGCCGCCGCCAAAGAACCAGATGGTCTTCGTTCGCCTGGAACGCTCCTACGCGGCCCGGGAACTTTTCGAGCCGGTCTGGATCACCGGCCGGCTAAAGGTCGAGAGCACGACCAAGTCCCTGTATCTGGTCGATGGCACCGCCGACGTCCACGCCGGCTATACCATGGAAGGCATCCGCGTCGAGCCCTATACGGAATAGGCACCGAGCCTGCCGCCGCGGCGCGTCGAAAATCGCGCGAAACGTCGCCCGGCCCCTTGAAACGGCAATGTTATCATATAACATTACATCTAAATATTCGGTTTGGCTTGGGAGGTGCGCCATGCGGCGTTTCGGCTATCAAAAGATTCGTTTCGGGGCCTTGGCCGGCGCCATCGGCCTGGGGATGCTTGCCGGGGACGGCGCGTTCGACGCCGCCGTCGCCGGCGAAAAGGGCCACCACCACCACAAGCACGACCATGGCCATCATGACGAGGCGCCGCATGTCCACGGCATCATCCGCATGAACCTGGCGGCCGAGGGCGGCCGGGTCGAAATCGAATTGTTGGCGCCGGGTGCCGATACCGTGGGCTTCGAACACCTGGCCAAGTCGGCCGAGGACAAGGCCGCGGTCAAGGACGCGAGGGCCAAATTCGAAAACGGCGCGGGTCTGTTTCGCTTCCCCGGGGCGGCCGGCTGCAAACTGGCGAAGGCCCATGTCGACAGCGAGACCTTTGGCGTCGGCGACGACGACCATGACCACGGCCACGGCCACGGCCACGGCAAGCACGATCACGGCAAGCACGACCATGCCAAACACGATCATGGGGAACACGACGGCCACGCGGAATTCCGCGCCAAGTATCGTTTCCAATGCGCCAATCCGCCCGACCGGCTGGACCTGACCCTGTTCCAGGTTTTTCCACGCTCGAAAACCGTCGAAGTGCGAACCCTGACGGCCAGCGGCCAGGGCAAGGCGACGTTGACAGCGGCCGCGCCCGGCCTGAAGCTTTAAGTTCGAACCACGCGACGAAGGGAACCCCGGTCCCCTTGGCGACCGGCGGGAGCCGTATGACCGAGCCTGCCATCCGCATTGCCGAGGCCGTGTTCCGCTGGCGGGCCGCCCAGGCGCCGACCCTGGACATCCCGGCCCTGACCGTGGCCGCCGGTGAACAGGTGTTCATCAACGGCCCCAGCGGCAGCGGCAAGACCACGCTTTTGAACCTGTTGGGCGGCGTATCGGTGCCCCAATCGGGAACGGTCGAGGTTCTGGGCCGGGTCCTGACCGCGCTCACCGGTGCCGCTCGGGATGCCTTTCGCGGCGATCATGTGGGCTTCATTTTTCAGCAATTCAACCTGGTGCCTTATCTGGACGTGGTCGAAAACGTGTTGTTGCCCTGCCGGTTCTCCGCTCTTCGCCGGGCCCGCGCCGGCGAGGCGGCCGGCGGATCCGAAGCCGAGGCTCGACGCCTTTTGGGGCATATGGGCCTGGCCGGCGGCGTGATCGACGGCCACCGCGTGTCGGAATTGAGCGTCGGCCAGCAACAGCGCGTTGCCGCGGCCCGCGCCCTGATCGGCCGGCCGGACCTGGTGATCGCCGACGAACCGACCTCGTCCCTCGACGCAGACGCCCAGGCAGCCTTCATCGACCTGCTGTTCGCCGCAATCCAGGCGACGGGCGCCAGCCTGGTTTTCGTCAGTCACGATCGTCGCTTGGAAGGGCGCTTTGGCCGGTCCCTGGCGCTCGCCGAGATCAACCGTGCGCCGAGAACACCGGCGGGGGCGTCCGATCCATGAGTTTCCGCCGATGAACCTTGGATCGATCCTTGGGCTCGCCTGGCGCAGCCTGCTGAGCCGCCGGGCGACGGCGGGGCTGACCCTGTTCGCGCTCGCGGTCAGCGTCATGCTCGTCCTCGGCGTCGAGAAGTTGCGCCATGAGGCCAAGGCGAGCTTCGCCAACACCATATCCGGAACCGACCTGATCGTCGGCGCGCGCAGCGGCTCGGTCCAATTGCTGCTCTATTCCGTGTTCCGCATCGGCAACGCGACCAACAACATTTCATGGAAGAGCTACCGTTGGGCCGCGGCCCTGCCGGGTGTCGCCTGGACGGTGCCGATCTCGTTGGGCGATTCCCATCGCGGCTATCGCGTGATGGGCACCAGCCAGGCCTATTTCGAGCACTACCGCTATGCCCGCAAACGCAATCTGGCGTTCCAGGCCGGACAGCCGTTCGATGATCTGTTCGACGCCGTCCTGGGCGCCGACGTGGCGGCGGCCCTGGGCTACGATCTGGACGACCGGATCGTCATCGACCACGGCATCGGCGGCGTAGGTTTCGCCCGGCACGAAGACAAACCCTTCCGTGTCGCCGGCATCCTGGCCAAGACCGGAACGCCTGTGGACCGCACGGTGCATGTCAGTTTGGAAGCGATCGAGGCGATCCATGTGGATTGGCGCGGCGGCACACGTGTCCCGGGCATGGCCGTCAGCGCGGAACGGGTGCGCCAGATGGACCTGACGCCGCGAGCGATCACCGCTTTCCTTGTCGGCACGACCTCCAGATTCGAGGCCTTCGGCCTGTTGCGCGCGATCAATGAACACCGGGGAGAGCCCTTGCTGGCGGTGTTGCCCGGCGTCGCCCTGCAGGAGTTATGGGACCTGATGGGCACGGCCGAGGCGGCATTGGGCGCAATCTCCCTGTTCGTTATCGCCGCCGGCTTGCTTGGCATGATCACCATGCTGTTGGCGGGTCTGAACGAGCGGCGCCGGGAAATGGCGATCCTGCGCTCGGTCGGCGCCCGGCCGGGACATTTGTTCTCGCTTTTGGTGCTTGAGGCGACGACCTTGACGGTGTTGGGTGCGGTCCTGGGCCTGGCCATGATGTATGGCGGGCTGGCCGTGGCGCAGCCCATTCTGGACGCTCAATATGGCCTGTTCATCGAGATCGCGCCGCCGACGCCGCGCGATTGGCGGGTCCTGGGGGCCGTCGTCCTTGCCGGCGTTCTGGCCGGATTGGTGCCCGCCTACCGTGCCTATCGCCATTCCATCGCCGACGGCATGGTCGTCCGAACGTGAGCGCGGGTATGCAGCCGCTCGTGATCGACGGCGTCAGCGTGCCCCGGTTTCTCTATGGCACCGCCTGGAAGGAAGACGCGACCGAACGCTTGACGGCCTTGGCCCTGGCCCAGGGGTTCCGGGGGATCGATACCGCCAACCAGCGCAAACACTATTTCGAGGCCGCCGTCGGTGCCGCCGTGCAGGCCGCCATCGGCGCAGGCGGCCTTGGGCGCGACGGTCTGTTCCTGCAATCGAAATTCACCTTCCGCCGCGGCCAGGATCATCGCTTACCCTACGACGCGGACGCGCCCATCGCCCATCAGGTGGGGCAATCCTTCGTCAGTACGCTGGATCATTTTGGGACCGATCACCTGGATTCCTACGTCCTGCACGGACCGTCGAGCCGCGACCGCCTGCGCGCCGCCGATTGGCAGGCCTGGCGCGCCATGGAAGCGCTGCATGGCGACGGGCGGGCGCGTCTATTGGGCGTCAGTAATGTGACCTTAGAGCAGCTGCGCCTGCTCGTCGCGCGGGCCGATGTGCCGCCCCGTTTCGTCCAGAACCGATGCTTCGCGGCCCGCGGCTGGGACCGGGCGGTGCGCCGGTTCTGCGCCGACCACGACATCATCTATCAGGGGTTTTCCCTGCTAACGGCCAATCGCGCGGTGCTG
>JANQIJ010000380.1 GCA_028282185.1 Rhodospirillales bacterium | reverse complement strand
ATGGACGTGGCCATGCCCATGGTCATGTTTCGCGCGGCGGATCTGGGCATCGAGGGCACGGAAAGCGCCGATGAGATCAACGCCAACGCTGCCCTGTTCGAACGGGTCGAAGCGGTCCGCCGGGAAGTTGGCCAACGTATCGGGATGGGCGACGTTTCGGACTTGGTCGTGCCCAAGATCGGGTTGTTGTCGCCGCCGGCGCATGGCGGGTCGATCACCTCGCGCTACCTGGTGCCCCACGCCTGCCACCCGGCCCATGCCGTCACCGGCGGCATTTGCGTGTCGATCTGCGCCGTCATGCGGGGCACCGTCGCCGATGGGTTGAGCAGGGTGGAAAGAAAAGGGGAAGAGACCATCGTCGTCGAGCAACCGTCGGGAACCCTGAGCGTCGACTTGGGCGTCGACGGCTTCGGTCCGGACATGGACGTCCGATACGGCGGGGTCTTGCGAACCGCCCGGCGTCTGTTCGCCGGCGAGGTCTACGTGCCGAACACCGTCTGGCCGGGCCCTTTTCACCAATAATGGTGAAGGGGAACAATCTTCAGGAAACGGAGAAAACCATGACAGGACAAGTCAATTTCGTTCAGCAGATGCAAGAGCAGATCGACCAGTGGAAAGCCCTCATGGCGGATTACAAGAAAGGGATGGACTCCGCCGAAGCCCAGGCGAAGACCGACTACAAGGAGATGATGACGCAGATGGAAGAGTCCATCGAACAGGCGTCGGCCATGATGAAACAGGCGCAAGAGGCCAATGAAAAAGCCTGGAACGACATGGAGGCCGCGACCATGAAGGCCCTCGAACAGCTGCAAAAGGGCTACGAGAAGGCGGCGGCGCGTTACAATAAGCCCTGACCCTCCCCCCGGACTCCCGGCAAAATGGGCCGCGTCTCCCATCCGGAGCGCGGCCGTTCTTTTATCCGGGGGTGGTCACGGCCAGTAAGGGTAGGTCGCGGAGAGATCGGCCAATGACCTGGCATCGCCGCGCACCGGTTTCTTCGCCGGCGGCCGAGAGGCGCCGTTCCCCGATGGCCGGTGAGTGAAGACAGGCCCTAGGCCGCCTCGTTCAATTTGAGCAGGACGTAGGGCAGGATGCCGCCGGCGAGGTAATAGTCGACCTCGTCAAGGGTGTCGATCCGGCAAAGCAGCGCCGTCTGTTCCTGGCCGCCGTCGGCGCGGTGGACCGTGAGCGCAACCTCCATGCCCGGCTCGATGCCGCCGGCGACGCCCGTCAGGTCGAAGGTCTCCGTCCCGTCCAGGCCCAGGGTTTCGCGCGTGACGCCGTCCCGGAACTGAAGCGGCATGACCCCCATGCCGACCAGGTTCGAGCGGTGAATGCGCTCGAAGCTTTCCGCGATGACCGCCTTGGCGCCCAACAGCATCGTTCCCTTGGCCGCCCAATCGCGGGACGATCCCGTGCCGTATTCGGCGCCGCCGATCACCACCAAGGGCGTGCCCGCGTCCTTGTAGCGCATGGCCGCGTCATAGATGGCCATCCGCTCGCCGGACGGTTGATGGGTGGTCCAGTTGCCTTCCGTGCCGGGCGCCAGTTCGTTCTTGATACGGATGTTGGCGAAGGTGCCCCGCATCATCACCTCGTGGTTGCCCCGGCGCGAGCCGTAGGAATTGAAATCCGCCTGGCGCACCTGGTGTTGCAACAGGTATTCGCCGGCGGGGCTTTCCCGCATGATGGCGCCTGCGGGGGAGATATGGTCCGTTGTGACGCTGTCCCCCATCATGATCAGCGGCCGGGCGCCCAACACATCCTCCGGCGCGCGGCCCTCGGGGTTGACGTCTTCGAAAAACGGCGGGTGCTGGACATAGGTCGATCCCGGGGACCAGTCGTAGGTCAGGCTGGGCGCGACCTTGATGTTCTGCCAGTTCTCTTCCCCATCGAGCACGCGGCCATAGCGCTGGCGGAACATCTCGGGCGTAAGCACCGCATCAAGGTAGTCGTGAATTTCCTGGTTCGTCGGCCAGATGTCGCGCAGGTACACCGGGTTGCCGTCGCTGTCTTCGCCCAGCGGATCGGTCAGCAGATCCAGGTTCATGTTGCCCGCCAGGGCATAGGCGACCACCAGCGGCGGCGAGGCCAGGTAGTTGGCCTTGGTCCAAGGACTGACCCGGCCCTCGAAATTGCGGTTGCCGGACAGCACGGCGGCGACGGCCAGCTCGTTGTCTTCCACGGCTTGCGCCAGGGCCTCGTCGATGGGGCCCGAATTGCCGATGCAGGTCGTACAGCCGAAGCCGATGATGTTGAAGCCGAGGGTGTCCAGGTGGTCCTGCAGGCCGCCCTCGGAAAGGTAGTCGGCGACCACCTGACTGCCGGGCGCCAGCGAGGTTTTCACCCAGGGTTTCACGCCCAGGCCCAGTTCATGGGCCTTGCGCGCCACCAGGCCGGCGGCGACCAGGACCGCCGGATTGGACGTGTTCGTGCAACTGGTGATGGCGGCGATCACGACGGCGCCATCCGCCAATTCATAATCCTTGCCGTCGACGGCGACGGATTTCGCATCCGACCTGCCGGCGATTTCAGGGAACTGGGATTTGAATGTTTCGGCCGCGGCCGCCAGTTCGATGCGGTCCTGCGGCCGTTTGGGGCCGGCGATCGACGCCGCCACATCGCCCAGGTCCAATTCCAGCACATCCGTGAAGACCGGGTCCGGTGTGGTTGCGTCGCGCCACATGCCCTGCGCCTTGGCATAGGCTTCGACCAAGGCGACCTGATCCGCATCGCGGCCGGTAAAGGTCAGGTAGTCCAGGGTCGCCTGGCTGATCGGAAAGAAGCCCACCGTGGCGCCGTACTCGGGCGCCATGTTGCCGATGGTTGCCTGGTCGGCGAGGGACAGATTGTCCAGCCCGTCGCCGAAGAACTCGACGAACTTGCCGACCACGCCCCGGGCCCGAAGCATTTGCACGACGGTCAATACCAGGTCCGTGGCGGTGGTGCCCTCGGGCAGCGCCCCCGTCAGTTTGAAACCGATGACTTCCGGCACCAGCATGGAAACCGGTTGCCCCAACATCACGGCCTCCGCTTCGATGCCGCCGACACCCCAGGCGAGAACCGATAGTCCGTTCACCATGGTGGTATGGCTGTCGGTTCCGACACAGCTATCCGGATAGGCGACGGTCTTGCCGTCGGCGTCCGCCGTGAAGACGACCCGGGACAGATATTCCAGGTTGACCTGATGGCAAATCCCCATGCCCGGCGGGACGACGCGCATGTTTTGGAACGCCCCCTGGCCCCATTTCAGGACCTCGTAGCGTTCCCGATTGCGTTCGAACTCCAGGTCCACGTTCTTCTGGAAGGCATCGGGCGTGCCGGCATAATCCGCCATGACCGAGTGGTCGCAGACCAGATCGACGGGCGACAGCGGATTGATCTTGTTCGGATCCCCTCCCATGGCCGACATGGCGTCCCGCATGGACGCCAGATCCACCATCGCCGGAACGCCGGTGAAGTCCTGCAACAGGACGCGGGCCGGCAGGTAAGAGATTTCCTTGCCGGTTTTGCGCAGAGCCCCCCAGCCGGCGACCGCCTTGATGTCGTCGGTGGTGACGGTGCGCCCGTCCTCCCGCCTGAGAAGGTTTTCCAACAAGACCTTCAGCGAGACCGGCAACCGGTCGACCTCGCCCAGGCCGTGAGAGTCGAGGGCGTCGAGACTGAAATAGTCGTAGTCCTTGCCGCCGACGCGCAAGGTGCGCCGGGTGTTCAAAGCGTCCTGACCAATCACAGACATCGGAGAAATCTCCTTCCAATCACGCCACCCCTTTAGAACAAAAATTCTAAGGCCGAAGGCTTTCAACGGGCTTTCAATGGGCGCTCATCGGATGAACAGCGACCCCGGCGTCCCCGCCATATGGGTATCCGGCCGGTATCCGGCGCCGCCCGTGGGCCGCGCGGCATGGCGCCGAATTCCCCGGCCCGCGGCGCCAAGCCCGGACCGCCGGACCGTGACCGCCGTCCGTGCCGGACGATCCGGAAAAAGAAGCGGGAGGGTAAGCTTGCTTTAGACAAAACTAAACTCAAATAGACATGAAATCGTTCGGTCCCGTCCGGAAAAATTGTCTAAGCCGCTGCATTCAGGGCGGAACGGATTCCAGAGCTTCTGTCACTTCTTTGAAATAATGGCATATTTATGACAAAGCATGGGCCTTTGTGGCAATTTCCCGTCAATCGATCCGGGAAGCGCCTATTCTCCAGGTGAATCAGGAATTTAGATTTACTTATGCAAAAATGGAAGACCTACAATGCGCAACGGGCGTTTGTGCGGCGCAGCATTCAGGCCCATCTTTGTCCCTGTGACCACGCTAGACCACAGGAGACAACAATGATTGGTGACGCGAAACCCTCTTTTGTGAGCCATCCCATGCACGGCCTTCAGGAGTTCGCGGTCGCGTTCTCCGATATCTTTCGCGCCTTCCGGCGCGGGATTGCCGCCGCGCGGCTCTATGAACACCTCAACAACAGGAGCGACGCCGATTTGGCGCGGATGGACATGAAGCGCGAGAACATTCCCCAGGCGGTCCAGTCCTTCCTGAACGATCCGGCCGGATAAGCGGCTCTTGAGCCGCGGGCGCGTCCCGCGGCAATGAGTGATCCTTTGTTCCGTGCCCTGGTCGGATCCATCGGGGCGGGGGGGCGCCGCGGGGATCCGCGCCGGGGCCATGCCGCGCCGAGAACGTGTGAGACAACCTCCGGCCGCGCGTGGCGAGACCTCCGGCGGTTTTCGTTTTCGCGCGTCGCCCTCTCTCCCTTCCCCCTATGGGTTGGGTCTCTCCCTTTAAGGGCATCAACAGTGAAAGGTGAACGAAAGTTTCGCCCATTATAACCCCTTCGTCAGCGTCGTGACGGATGGCGGAGCATGCCGTCGGTCCGTCCAGTGTCTCGGGAGGGGATAGACCGTGAAAGCATCGGATCTTTTTGTGCAATGCCTGGAGAACGAGGGCGTTGAATACATGTTCGGCGTTCCGGGCGAGGAAAACATCGACGTGATGGATGCCCTGTTGGACAGCTCCATCAAGTTCGTGACCACGCGCCATGAACAGGGGGCTGCGTTCATGGCCGATGTCTATGGCCGGCTGACGGGACGCGCGGGCGTGTGTCTGTCAACGCTTGGGCCCGGGGCCACAAACCTGGTAACCGGTGTCGCCGACGCCAATATGGACCGCGCGCCCATCGTCGCCATCGCCGGCCAAGGGGCGACCACGCGGATGCACAAGGAAAGCCACCAGATCCTGGACCTGGTGAACCTGTTCGATCCCATCTCCAAGTATTCCACGCAGATCCGCGATCCGCTGATCATCCCCGAAATCGTCCGCAAGGCGTTTAAGGTGGCCCAGGCCGAGAAGCCCGGCTGCAGTTTCATCGATTTCCCGGAGAACATCGCCGGCGCCGAGATCGAGGACATGGCGCCCTTGAAGGTGCAGTCCCATGTCCTGCCGACGGCGCCCGTCGGCAAATGCTCGCAGGTCGCCGATATCATCTCCGCCGCCAAATCGCCGGTCATCATGGCCGGCAACGGGGTGATCCGCGAGGGTGCTGCGGACGCGCTTGTCGATTTCGCGGAAAAACTCAACATGCCGGTGGCGACCACGTTCATGGCCAAGGGCGTGATCCCCTTCAGCCATGATCTTTGTTTAGGCGCCATCGGCCTGCAGGCCCGCGATTACGTCGCCTTCGGTTTCGACGAGGCGGACCTGGTCATTTGCGTCGGCTACGACATGGTGGAATACCATCCCCGGCTTTGGAACCCGGACCGGGATAAGCAGATCATCCATATCGACGCGTCGCCGGCGGAGGTCGATCAGCATTACATTCTGGAAGCGGGCGTGGTCGGCGACATTTCCGACTCGCTGGAACGGATCGCCGCCAAGGCACGGCGCCGGACGGAGTTCCCGGCCCATAAACTTCACGACATCATCGTCAAGGAAATGGGCGAGTTTGCCGACGACAACGCCTTTCCGGTCAAGCCGCAGAAGATCATCTGGGATCTGCGCCAGGTGCTGGACCCGGAAGACATCGTCATCTCGGACGTGGGCGCCCATAAGATGTGGATGGCCCGCATGTTCCAGGCGGAAAGCCCCAACACCTGCATCATCTCCAACGGGTTCGCCTCCATGGGCATCGCCCTGCCCGGCGCCATGGCGGCGAAGCTCGCCTATCCCGACCGCAAGGCCGTGGCGGTCACCGGCGACGCCGGGTTCATGATGAACAACCAGGAGATCGAGACCGCCATGCGCCTGGGGCTGTCCTTCGTCATCCTGATCATCAACGATGCCAAATACGGATTGATCGAATGGCATCAGTTGCGCCACTTCGGCCGCGCGAGTCATATTGATTTCCAGAACCCGGACTTCGTCAAGTTCGCGGAAAGTTTCGGGGCCAAGGGCTACCGGGTGGAACGCACGGAAGACCTCGTGCCGACGCTGAGAAAAGCCATCGCCGACGAAACGGTCGTGATCGTCGATTGCCCCGTGGACTATGCCGAGAACATGAAGTTGACGGAAAAACTGGGCGACTTGGTTTGTCCCATTTGATCCAGTTTAGGGAACCGAGATCATGACGTCCTTCACCTTTCAGACCACCCGTTCCGTCATCGTCGAACCCGGCGCGTCGGCCCAATGCGGCCAGTTGATGGCCGAGCTCGGCTGCGCCAACGTGCTGCTGGTCACCGATCAGGGCATCCTCGACCTGGGGCTGGCCCAACCGGCCATTGACGGCTTCGCCCAGGCCGGGGTGACGGTTTCGGTCTATTCCGACGTGGTCGCCGACCCGCCGGAACAGGTCATTCTGGACGCCGTCGCCGACGCCAAGGCAAAGGGCGTCGACGGTGTCGTCGGTCTGGGCGGCGGCAGTTCCATGGATGTCGCCAAGTTACTTGCCTTCCTTCTGGGCAGTGATCAGAAACTGGAAGACATCTACGGCATCGGCATGTGCCGGGGTGACCGCGTGCCCCTGGCCCTGGCACCGACCACGGCAGGGACCGGTTCGGAAGTGACGCCGATCTCCATCGTCACCACGGGGGCCAGCGAGAAGAAGGGCGTGGTCTCGCGCCAATTGTTGCCCGATTGGGCGATTTTGGACGCCGACCTGACGCTGGGCCTGCCCGGCCATATCACGGCGGCCACGGGCATCGACGCCATGGTCCATGCCATCGAGGCCTTTACGTCGAAAATTAAGAAGAACCGGATGGCCGATTGCCTGGCCCGGGAAGCGCTGGCGCTCTTGGGCGCCAACATTCGGACTGTCTGCGAAGACGGCCAAAACCGCCAGGCGCGGTCGGACATGTTGTTCGGCTCCATGCTGGCGGGCATGGCCTTCACCAATGCCCCGGTGGCGGCGGTCCATGCCCTGGCCTATCCCCTGGGTGGGCATTTCCATGTGCCCCATGGGCTCTCCAACTCGCTGGTCCTGCCCCATGTCATGCGGTTCAACATCCCCGATGCCAAGGACGCCTATGCCGAACTGGCGCCCATCGTCTTCCCGGACATGAAGACCGGGTCGGCCGAAGCCATGGCCCGGGACATGGCCGATCGCCTGGCGGCGCTGGCCGACGACCTGGGCCTCGAGACCCAACTGCGGGACGTCGGCGTCTCGCAAAACCAGATTCCCATGCTGGCCGAAGATGCCATGAAACAGACGCGGTTGTTGGTCAATAACCCGCGCGACGTGACCTACGACGACGCCTTGGCGATCTACGAACAGGCCCATTGAAGCACCCAACGCGGCAGGCAAGGAGGCGCCGCCGATCATGTCGGATCCGAAAGATCAGATGACTCGCGTGTTCCAATCCTGGACGGACGGTCAACGGAAGCTGTTCGAAACCCAGATGAAGGCCTTCGACGCCTTCACCAAGGTTGCCGGTCAAAAAGCCGGGGCGGGTGACGACGGAGGTGCGGGCGGGTTCCCCATGCCCGATCTGTCCGCCATGCCGGACCTGTCCAGCTTGTCAGCCCAATCGGCGGAGATGATCGAGAAGGCATCCGGCGATTTCTTCGAACGGTGGAAGGCATTCGCCGGTCACTGGAACGCCGACGCCGGTCCGGACGACGTCGCGCGACTGACATTGAACAAGTTCCTGGACCCGAGCGCCTGGTTCAACGTCGAGGGGGACGAATTGAACGCGACGCTCCGCCGTCTCGTGGAAGGCGGCGATTTCGGCGATGGCTGGCTCCGGGAACTCAAGTTTCTCAGGACGTCGAAGGAATGGATGACGCTGCGCGAACGCAGCCGCGCCTACCGCCAGGTCATGTCGCTGGCCTGGATGCGGGCGTTTCGCAGGTTCATGGCGGAACTGGCGCCCGGAGCGGACGGCAAACCCAAGGCCGAAAACTGGAACCAGGCCCTGGACCTGTGGCTGGACATTTCCAACAAGGAACTGATCAAGACCCAACGCACCGAGGACTACCTGAATGCCCAGCGTGAGTTGATCCGCGCCGGGGTGGACTATCGGCTGCACGAACGGGAACTGATCGAGGATTTCTCCGAACTGCATTCGATCCCGACACGGACCGAGGTGGACGAACTGCACGCCACGGTGACGGAACTGCGCCGCGAGGTACGCGCCCTCAAGCGCCAATTGGCGGAACCGGCGAAGACCCGCGCGAAACCCCCGGCGAAACCGAAGGCCCGCCGCGCGAGGACAGCATCCCGGAGTAAAGGAGCGAAATCATGACCGCCTCGACGGATCTTTCCTCCCTCTGGCAGGAGGTGATGAACCTCAATGCCCGGGGGCTGAGCGGGGCCCGGACGCTCGCCAAGATCAAAGAAGACGACGTGCAGATCGCGACCACGCCGAAGGACGAAATCTTCCGTCAGGACAAGGTCCGTCTCTACCGGTACAGGCCGATCGCCGACAAGGTGGTGACCGGCCCTGTGCTCGTCACCTACGGCTTGATCGGGCGCTACACCATGGCCGATCTTCAGGAAGACCGGTCCTTGGTTCGGAACCTGCTCGAGCGCGGCGTCGATCTCTACGTGGTCGATTGGGGATCGCCGTCGCGGGCCGATCGCTATCTGACGCTGGACGATTACATCACCGGATACTTGAATGACTGTGTCGACGCCATTCGCGGTCACGCCGGGGTCGATCGGATCACGCTTCTGGGCATTTGCGAGGGCGGCACGTTCTCGACCTGCTACGCGGCGCTTTTCCCGGAGAAGCTGAAATCCCTGATTCTGACCATCACACCCATCGACTTCCATGCCGATCAGGAGGCCGACCGCCCGGACCATGGCTTCATCAACGTCTGGACCCGAAACATGGCGCCGGACGACGTCGACCGCCTGATCGAAGCCTTCGGCAATCTGCCCGGTGAAATCATGGCGTCGGTGTTTTCAATGATGACGCCGGTCAGGTCGATGACGAAATACAATCTCGACCTCATGAAGGTGGTCGATGACGAAACCAAACTTCTTAATTTCCTTCGCATGGAAAAATGGTTGGCCGACCGGCCCCATCATCCGGGGGAAGCCGCCAAGCAGTGGCTCAAGGATTTTTATCAAGAGAACAAGATGATCAAGGGCGATCTCGTCCTTGCCGGCATGCCCGTCGATCTTTCCAATATCTCCATGCCGGTCATCAACATCTTCGCCCTGCAGGACCATATCATCCCGCCCGCCTGTTCGCAGGCGCTCGGCGGCGTGATCGGGACCAAGGATTATACGGAAGTGCCCTTGCCGGGCGGCCATGTGGGCGTTTTCGTCAGCGGCAAGTCGCAGGGCGTTGTCGGCGATGGAATATTCGATTGGTTGAAAGACAGGAAATAAACCCGGGTCTCCTCCCTGGTGCGGGCGGCGGGCATTCTCCCGCGACGACCTTAAACCGCGCGGGTCCGTCGTGCCCGCCGCCCGTGTCCTTTTTCTTTCGCAACCTGTGTTCGATGACGTCCTAGGCCAGCCATGCAAAACAAGTTCGTCGATGCCAAAGACGCCATCGCCCTCATCAGAGACAAGGATACGGTTTTCTGTTCGGGCTTCGTCGGCATCGGCACGCCGGACGCGCTGCTCGCGGCCATCCAGGAACGATATGAAAAGGACGGCAGTCCCGGCAACCTGACCTTGGTGTTTGCCGCCGCGCCCGGCGACGGCAAGAACAAGGGTCTCAATCGTCTGGCGAAACCGGGCCTGGTGGCGCGCGGGATCGGCGGCCATTGGTCCCTGGTCCCGAAACTGGCCGAACGGGCCGTCGCCGGCGAGATTGAGGCCTACAACCTGCCGCTCGGCATCGTCTCGCATCTGGTCCATGACATTGCCGCTCGGAAAGCCGGCACGTTGTCCAAGGTCGGGATTCATACCTTCGTCGATCCGCGCCAGGACGGCGGACGCATCAACGACAAGACCACGGAAGACTTGGTGGAACTGGTCGAACTGGCCGGCGAGGAATGGCTTTTCTACAAGGCCTTTCCCATCGACGTCGCCCTGATCCGGGGCACCACGGCCGATACCGAGGGCAACATCACCATGGAGCGCGAGGCCCTGACCCTGGACAACCTCTCCGTCGCCATGGCGGCCAAGAACTCCAAGGGCCTGGTAATCGCCCAGGTGGAACGGGTGGCCGAGCGCAAGTCCCTGAACCCGAAGCAAGTGGTCGTTCCTGGCGTGATGGTCGATTGCATTGTCCTGGCCGAGCCCGAACACCACCCACAGACCTATGCGACACCGTTCAGCGCGGCCTATTCGGGCCAGCTTCGGGTGCCGCTCGACGACCTTGCGCCCATGGCGCTCGATGCGCGCAAGGTGATCGCCCGCCGGGCCGCCTTCGAACTGCCCATGAACGGTGTCGTCAATCTGGGCATCGGCATGCCCGAAGGGGTCGCCCATGTGGCGGCGGAAGAGAAGATCATCGATCTGATCACCCTGACCGCCGAGCCCGGGATCATCGGCGGCGTGCCGCAAAGCGGGCTCGATTTCGGCGCGGCGGTCAATCCCGCGGCGATCATCCAGCAAAGCCAGCAGTTCGAGTTCTACGACGGCGGCGGCTTGGACATGGCCTGCCTGGGCATGGCGCAGACGGACCGCAACGGCAATGTGAACGTCAGCCGCTTCGGTGACCGGCTGGCCGGTGCCGGGGGGTTCATCAACATCTCGCAGAATGCCCGTAAACTGGTGTTCGCCGGGACCTTGACGGCGGGCGGCCTGGAGGTTCGCATCGATGACGGCAGGGTCGTCATCGAACGGGAAGGCCGTGCCAGGAAATTCATCGAGGCGGTTGAACAGATTACTTTCAACGGCCCCTACGCGGCCGAGAAGAAACAGCCCGTTCTGTTCGTCACGGAACGCTGTGTGTTCACATTGACGGCCGGCGGCCTGGAACTGACCGAGGTCGCGCCCGGCGTCGATATCGAGCGGGACATCCTGGCGCAGATGGATTTCCGGCCGATCGTCGGCGCGCCCAAGGAAATGGATGCCCGCATCTTCCGGCCCGAGCGTATGGATTTGGTGGCGGCGTTGCTCGGCCTGACCATGAATCAGCGCCTGACATACGACGAAGGCCGCAACACGCTGTTCCTAAACCTGGAAGGCTTCGCGGTCGAGACCGACGACGACATTCGCGCGATCCAGAACGAAATCGAAAGCCGTTGCAAGACGATCGGCGGGAAGGTCGCCCTGGTCGTCAACTACGACGGCTTTTCCATCAACCCGGCGCTGGCTGACGATTACGCCGCCATGATCCGCTACATGGAAGAGCGTTACTACACCACCGCGACCCGTTATACGACCAGCGCCTTTATGCGGCTCAAGCTCGGCGATGCCTTGAGCCAGCGCGACGTGGCGCCGCATATCTTCGAGACCGAGAACGAGGCCCGGTCGTTCCTTGCCGAACCGGTCGCCGGCAGGGAAGAATGACCGCGCCCGCCGAGACAACGGATGGGAGGACCGCATGACGGCGAAAGATGATCATGATGTCGCGCTAACCAGGGCGACGGAAGTCTTCGGTGACGAGACCCGCGCCGCCGAATGGCTTGAGAAGATGGCTGCCGGCTTCGACATGTCGCCGGCGGAAATGCTTGCCCGGGAAGGGGGGCTGGACCGGGTTCTCCGGCATCTCCGGAGCGTCGAATTCGCCCTCCGGCTCGACTGACGGCTGACGACGAACGACGAACGGACGGGCCGCGCATGCGTGAAGACTTCGTGCTGGGATTGGGATTCGGCGGGTTCCATCGGGTCTGGTATTCGGAATGGGGGAACGCGCGCAACAAGAACGTCGCCGTTTGCGTTCACGGCCTGACCCGGAACGGGCGTGATTTCGACCAGTTGGCGGAGGCGCTCGCGAACGACTACCGGGTCGTCTGTCCCGACGTCGTGGGGCGCGGGCGCAGCGATTGGCTGGACGATCCCGATCACTACAACTACCTGCAATACAACGCCGACATGAACGCCGTGATCGCCCGGCTCGGCAGCGACGATTTGACATGGATCGGCACCTCCATGGGCGGGATCATCGGCATGGTCATGGCCGCCATGCCCAACACCCCGATCAAACGCCTGGTCTTGAACGACATCGGCCCCTTCATCCACCGCGCCGCCATCGACCGGATCGGCGAGTACATCGGCACCCGGGCCGAATTCGAGACCCTGGAAGACGTCGAGGCCTATATCCGCCAGGTCTATGCGCCCTTCGGTCCCATGACCGACGGGCAATGGCGCGACATGGCGGCCTATTCGTCGCAACTCAACGACCGGAACAAGCTCGAACTGGCCTTCGACCCCAAGATCGGCGAGGCCTACCGGCGGACCAACTCGGGCTATTACGACATGGATCTTTGGGACACCTGGGACGGCATCCAATGCCCGGTTCTGATCGTTCGGGGGGAACATTCGGACCTTTTGACCCGGGAGACCGTGGAGAAAATGATGGATCGCGAACCGTCGACGGACCTCATCGAGGTCGGCGACGTGGGGCATACGCCCATGTTGAAATCGGACGAGGAGATCGCGGCCGTCCGGGACTGGCTGAACGGTCGCGCCGATCACGCGGACTCGCGATGAGGGTTCCCCGCGGCGCCTTATGCGGTTTCAAGTAACCAAAGGGAAACAAAGGAAGTCGTGGGAAGAGGGTTACAATACGGAATGGGGGCCGAATTTGCGGCCATCAGACCGCCCGTATCTAACCCGCAATGACCCTCGGTCGAGTGAAAACCGGAAGCCATTGGTGGCATGATCCTTAATCCCCGGCACATGGGGTTGATTTCGGGCAACCGAAATCGACAAGTCATTCCATATCAATATCTTAAGCATTGACGATGGGGGCAGTCGCGCATGCAGGAGTCTCTCGGGGGAATGCCCAGAAAGACCGGGAAGGTACAGGGAAAATTTCGGATCGCCTCTCGTTAGGGGCAAGCGGACTCCCCTGTTCGCCATTCCTTGCGTAGTGATTACCCGTCTTCATTTGACGCCTGCTTTGGCGTCTTCACCGGATCCGCGTCGTCATCGGGCGCGCGGTTCGCGTGGGCATTCAGGTAGGCCTCAAGGTCACGCTGCGAGACGCGCCAGTCGCGACCGAACTTGATGGCGCGGAGCTGGCCGTCGTTGATCCACGACCGGACGGTGCTCTCGCGCATCTTCAGGAGTTCGGCGACCTCATGAACGGTCAGCAGGGGTTTCGACAGCATGCTCCTCGGCTCCGGCGCAATGATGCAGCGGTCCAGAATCGGTTATTTACCGTATTTGGCATTTTCTGTCTATATGTTGACCTTTTTATATTTTCCCCTATGTACAAGTCGGTTTTCAGAAGTTTAATTTTGTTAGAGACACTTTGATGGTCGCCGCCCTGAGGCTCTTGCTTCAGGAATGCGCGGCCTTTCGTTGGGGGATTTTGCGGAATGTTGCTTACGGCCGTGCTGGCACCGTTTGTCCTGGCGCTTTTCGCGCCGGCCGTTCGGCGCGTTGCCGGGCCGGCCACCGGCTGGCTGCTGGCCCTGCTGCCCGCGGCATTGACCGCATATTTCGCTGGGTTCTTAGGCGCGGTTTCGGCGGGCGATCCGGTCAGTTTCTCGACCCCCTGGATACCTTCACTGGGCATTCATCTGTCCTTCTATGTGGATGGGCTGAGCCTGCTGTTCGCCCTCCTCATCAGCGGCATCGGCACTTTCATCGTCCTCTATGCGGCGACCTATCTTTCCAATCACGCCGATCTCGGCCGTTTCCTCATGTTCATCCTGATGTTCATGGGCTCCATGCTGGGGCTGGTGCTTGCCGACAACGTGGTCACCCTTTTCGTGTTCTGGGAGTTGACGTCGATCACCTCCTTCCTGCTGATCGGCTTCAACCATACGAGCGAGCGATCCCGGCGGGCGGCCCTGCAGGCGCTGGTCGTCACCGGCGGCGGCGGACTGGCGTTGCTGGCGGGCCTGCTTCTGATGGCGCAGGCGGGCGGCGCCATGGAATTGTCGACATTGCTGCAAAGCGGCGACCTGCTGCGCGACCATCCGCACTACATGGCGATCTTGGTCCTGGTGCTCATCGGGGCCTTCACCAAGTCGGCCCAGGCACCGTTTCATTTCTGGTTGCCCAACGCCATGGAAGCGCCGACGCCGGTCAGCGCCTATTTGCATTCCGCCACCATGGTGAAGGCCGGCGTGTATCTTCTGGCCCGCGTGAACCCCGGTCTCGGGGGAACGGAAGTTTGGCAGACGGTGCTGGTCGTCTTCGGCGCTGTCACGTTCCTGATCGGTGCGTTCCTGGCCCTCAAGAACACCGACCTGAAATTCATGTTGGCCCAGACCACCGTCGCCAGCCTGGGCCTGTTGGTTTTCCTGATCGGGCTGGGGCATGAATTGGCACTGGAAGCGGCCATGGCCTATCTTCTGGCGCATGCGCTGTTCAAGGGCGGCCTGTTCATGGTCGCCGGCTGTATCGATCATGGGACCGGCACAAGGGAAGTCTGGCGACTGTCGGGCTTAAGAACCGCCATGCCGATCACCTTCGCGGCGGGCGCGCTGGCGGCGCTCTCCATGTCCGGCCTGCCGCCCTTCGTCGGGTTCATCGCCAAGGAGTTCGTCTACAAGGGCACCATGGGCGAGCTTTGGCCCCTGGCCATTACCGGCGTGGCCATTCTGGGCAATGCCCTGATGTTCGCCGTCGCCTTCCTGGTCGGCTTCAAGCCGTTCCTGGGAGCCCCCTCCGAAACCCCGAAACATCCGCATGAGGGCGGCCCGGGCCTCTGGCTCGGCCCGCTGACCCTGGCGGTTCTCGGCCTGCTGGCGGGCCTGTTCAGCGGTGTGCCGGAAGCCTTACTGGTGGGGCCGGCGGTATGGGCGGTCGGCGGCACGCAAGTCCCGGTTGACCTTTATCTCTGGGGCGGCTTCAAGACGCCGCTTTTCCTCAGCCTGGCGACCATCGCGCTTGGCGCATTGCTGTTTTGGAAAGCGCAGGCCATCAGCAATGCCATGGCGACCGCCTTTGCCAAGATCGGGAACATTGACCGGGGCTACGACCGGTTCCTCGATGCCTTGGTGGGAACCGCCCGGGCGGTGACGGCGAGGCTTCAGACCGGAACTCTGCGGCATTACCTTCTGGTCACTTTGGCGGTCGTCGCGGTCGTGCTGTTGTTGCCGATGACCCTGATGGGCGACCTGTCGGTCTCCGTCCCGTTGCCCCGGACGGATTTCTATATCTGGGGTATTGCCTTGCTGGCCCTGGCCGGTGGCTTGGCCATCGCCGTTTCGCGCTCGCGGCTGATCGCCATCCTGTCCATGGGGGTGCTCGGGATGGCCGTCGCGCTCATCTTTGTGTTGTTCAGCGCGCCGGATCTCGCCTTTACACAGTTGATGGTGGAGACCCTGTCGGTCGTGATCCTGGCGCTCGTCATCACGCGACTGCCCATCTACCGGTCCGACTGGCGCGGCTGGCCGACCGCGGTTCGCGATGGGACCATCGCCGTGGCCGTCGGGGTCGGTTTCACCCTGCTCCTGCTGTCGGTCACCGGCCGGCCCCTGGATTTGACACTCAGCGAGTATTTCGCCGCCCGCAGCTACACGGAGGCCTTTGGCCGCAACATCGTCAACGTGATCCTGGTGGACTTCCGAGCCCTCGACACCTTCGGCGAGATCGCCGTGGTGGTCATCGCGGGTGTCGCCGTCCTGAGCCTGTTGGCAATGGGTGGCCGGCGCCTGGCCCAAACGGCCACGACATCGGATCCCGCTGTCCCTTCCGGCCAGACCGCCCCAGTCACCAACGACGAAAAGGACGCCCGATGAACTCCCTCATTCTCCGGACCGCCACGCCCTTCTTGGTCGGTTTGACGGTCCTGTTCTCGATCTTTGTTCTGCTGCGTGGGCATAACGTGCCGGGCGGCGGCTTCATCGGTGGCCTGGTCGGGGCCTCGGCTTTCGCGATTTACACCATCAACGAAGGTGTCGCGGCGACCCGCCGGGCGATGATCGCCCATCCTGTGGCCATTGCCGGGTTCGGGCTTTTCATCGCGGGCCTGAGCGGCGTCGCCTCCCTGGTTTTCGGGGACGCCTTCATGACCGGGCAATGGTGGTTCCCCGCCTTCGCGCCGGACCTCAAATACCTGTCGACGGTCGTCCTCTTCGATATCGGGGTTTATCTCGTCGTTGTCGGCGCCATCGTCGCCATCATCATGGGGCTGGAGGAGACCGAGTAGATGGAAGCCGCGTTCTCCATCGTCGTAGGCGCCCTGTTCGCCGTTAGCGTCTATCTCTTGCTGTCGGGTTCGTTGATCCGTCTGCTGCTGGGCATCTTCGTCCTGGGCAATGCAACCCATTTGTTGATCTTTGTCGCTGGCCGGCTGATGCGGAATGCGCCGCCATTGATTCCCGACGGGCTCAAGGTCGCGGATACAGTGATCGCCAATCCCCTACCGCAAGCCCTGATCCTGACGGCCATCGTGATCAGCTTCTCTCTGTTCTCCTTTCTCCTTGTGCTCGCTTATCGCGCTTATCAGTCCCTCGACACGGTCAATACCGATGAAATGCGGGACGCCGAACCGATGCCTGTCCCCACCATCTTGAGAGGCAGCGATGTTTGAGAACGCCGGTTGGCTCGTCGTATGGCCTGTCCTGATCCCCATTTTGGGAGCCGCCCTCGCCGCGGCGGCATGGGGGAGCGAGCGGGCCCAATCGACCATCGGGGTCGCCGGTCTGGGCGCCCAGCTGGTCGCCAGCATCGCCCTGTTCACCCATGTCTGGAACCATGGGGTCGTCGCCATGTCCATGGGCGGCTGGCAGGCACCCTTCGGTATCGCTCTGGCGGCCGATACCTTGGGCGCGGGCCTTACCCTGGTGGGCAGCTTCGTCGGCCTCATCGTCGCCCTGCACGGCATCGGCACGACGGATACGGCGCATCGCCGAGCCGGGTTCTTTCCCTTGTTGCTTGCCCTTATGGCGGGTGTGGCCGGGGCGTTTCTGACCAGCGATATCTTCAACCTCTATGTTTGGTTCGAAGTCACCTTGATCTCTTCCTTCGGCCTCATCGTTCTAGGCGGCCGGCGGGAGCAAATCGACGGCGCCGTCAAATACGCTTTCCTCAATTTGATTGCGACGACGTTGCTGTTGATCGCAATCGGCCTGCTCTACGGCCTGACGGGCACCCTCAACATGGCGGACCTATCGGAAAAGGTGGCGTCCCTGCCGCGGGATTCGACACTTGAGACCGTGGCCTTGCTGTTCCTGGTCTCGCTGGGGATGAAGGCAGCCCTGTTCCCCCTGTACTTCTGGCTGCCGGCAGCCTACCACACACCGCTGCCGACGGTGTCCGCCATCTTCGCGGCCCTGTTGACCAAGGTGGGCGTTTACGCGCTGATCCGCGTCTTCGCGTTGGTCTTCCCGGAAAACGGAGACATGGCCCGCGACGCCATGATCTGGGTTGCCGTCGCGACGATGGTGCTGGGCGCCCTCGGCGCCCTGGCGGAGCAGGACATCCGCCGTTTCGTCTCCTTCACCGTGGTGAGCGGCGTCGGGGTGATGGTCGGCGGTCTGGCCATCGGCACCGAGAAAGCGTTTCTCGGCACGGTCTTCTACTTCGTCCATTCGATCATGATTTCGGCCGCGCTTTTCATCGCCGCCGGCATGATCGCCCAGGCGGGCAAAGCGACGCGGATCGAGGAACTTGCGGGCCTCTACAAACGCGCGCCTTTTCTTGCCGTCGCCTTCCTGATCGTCGGTCTCTCACTTGCCGGCGTGCCGCCGCTTGCCGGGTTCTGGCCGAAGGTCTATCTGGTGCAGGCGGGGCTTGACGCCGGATCGGCCGTTCTCGTGGCCGGTATTCTGCTGTCCGGTTTCTTGACGCTGGTCGCCGTCGGCCGGGCTTTTTCCCTGATCTTCTGGAGAGCGGGGGAGGATGAAACACCGATACCGGACGCCGGAGCACTGGCGAAGGGCAGCCTCGGCGGTTTTGCCGTCATGACCCTCGTCATCGGCCTCTACGCCGCCCCGGTGGTGGAGATGTCCAGCCGTTCCGCGGGTGAACTTTTGAGCCCTGATGCCTACATTAAAACAGTCCTGGGCAAAACAGCCCTTGGCTCGCCATCGGCGGCACGGGCGGAGGATGTACCGACGGCAGCGCTTTCCGGGCTTAAGGAGGAGACGCGATGAACCTCTTCCTGCTCAATCTTGTCCTGGCCTTGGTTTGGGGTGCAGTGACGGGGAGCTTCGCGCCGGCCAACCTGCTGTTCGGTTTCGTCCTTGGTTTCTTTTCGCTGTGGCTGGTGCGTGACCGGGTCGATCGCCGGAACTTCTACCGCCCGGCGCGGATCGTCCGCTTGATCTGGGTGTTCCTGAAAGAACTGTGTCTTTCCAGTTACCGGGTGGCACGGGATACGCTGAGCCCCCAAATGAGCTTTCGACCGGCGATCATCGCAATGCCCCTCGACCTGAAGAAGGACGCGGAAATCACGCTGCTGGCCAATTTGATCAGCTTGACGCCGGGGACCCTCAGTGTCGATGTGTCGAGCGATAAATCGACACTCTACATCCACGCCATGGATGTGGATGACCCGGCGGAAATGTGCCGCGAGATCAAGGAAGGGTTCGAGCACTTGATCAAGGACGCATTGGAGTAGAACGATGGAAGCACTCGGCCAGACTGTTCTCGGGTTTGCCACCATGATTGCCTTTGCCTGTTTATTGGTGGCTTTCGCGTTTACGGTTTATCGCCTGATGCGCGGACCCAGCTTCGCCGACCGCGTCGTGGCCCTCGACTTTCTCATGCTCATCGGCATCGGCTTCATCACCGTCAAGGCGGTCGTGTCGAGCGAGTACAGCTATATCGACGTGGCGATCGCGATGGCTCTGGTGGGCTTCCTGGCGACGGTGGCGTTTGCGCGTTACATCTATCGACGGGCGCAAACCACCGGCATGGAGCCGAATGAAGAATTGGAAGGAGGCCCTGGGCATGGGGGGGCCGCTGCAAAACCGGCGGGCCGTCCCGGCCAGGGAGGCGAACCATGATCGAATTGATTACGGGCGTATTGATCCTGATCGGCTCCTTTTTCTCGCTTGTTGCGGGGATCGGATTGTTCCGACTGCCGGACGTCTATCTGCGCATGCACGCGGCGACCAAGGCCGGCACCTTGGGCAGCGGGCTGATGCTGCTGGCTGCCGGGTTTCACTCTCAGGAATTGGAAACCATCGCCTGGGTGCTCATGGGAATCATCTTCCTGACGATGACGGCGCCGATCGGCGCGCATCTTCTCGGCCGCGCGGGGTACCTCGCCGGGGTACCCATGTGGTCCCGGACAAAAGGCGATGCGCTGGCGGGAAAGTATGACAGCCAAGGCGAGTTCCTCGACGGTTACCAGTCCAGGAAATAGGCCTGTCGGGGTTCCCGATGCAGATTGTCAATGACGGCCCGCCTGTGCGCTAAGCGGTTCGTTGAGAAAACGGTTTCACGCGGGTCGTGAAGGGCCATCGGACCCAGATCAGGTCATCAACATGTTTCGGCCGGATCGCCCGGCGATGTCCGCTAACCGGAGGTGTATCGCCCTGCCAAGGCTTGGGCCAATTGGGTGGCAAATTTCGCCGCCGCGACGGACAGGACGCGCCCGCGCAGTTGCCCCAGATGCAACAGCCCACTTGTGAAGTCCGTCGTGTAAATCGGCCGGCTGATCGGAGAGCCTGCGACGTCGCGCTGCGGCAGGCCGACTTCAATCTGAAATGTGATCAGCCGCGACTCACTGATGGCCATCCGAAGAAATTCAAAACTGTCCGATTCCAAGACCACGGACGCCGGCTGGCTGAGTTTCGCCATGGCCAGGTCAAACAACCAACGAACCCCATATGATTTGGTCGGCAGGGCTAATGGATATTGCAGGCAATCGCGAAGCCTCAGAACATCTTTCTCAGCCAAGGGATGATTGTGGCTCATCACGGCCCGGACGCTCTGGCTCACGGTGATGATCGGTTCGAAGTCGTATAGGTCGAGCGGTTCAAACACGAGCGCCAGGTCCGCCGAGAAATCGGAGAGAGCGGCTTCCGCGGCCGAGCGGTCACGAGGCAAGACGCAGAATTCCACGGTTGGATGGTCCGTTCGATAACGCGCAATCTGCTCGGGCAAGAAAAACGGGAGCAAGGCCTGGCTGCAAGCGATCGAGACCTTGCCGCGCCGAATGCCCGATAGATCAGCGATTTGCGACTTTACCCGGTCAAAATCGGAAATCTGTGCACGAATGTGCTGGATGAGGATCTCTCCGGCCGCGTTCAGCCTGACCCCTCGCGGCAGCCTTTCGAAAATCTGTACGCCAAGCTCTTCTTCGACCGCGATCAAGCGCCTGTTGAGCGCGGAAGGCGTGATCGCAAGCACCTCGGCCGCGCGCCGAATTGATCCCGAACGCGCGATTGCCTCGATAAACGTCAGACTGGCGAGCGCTCTCATGGTCGCGTTTTAGAGATGAATAAGTGTTCGAATTTTTGCAACACAATAAGTCAAAAATAACAGCAGACGGCAACGCTATCTAGCCCTTATGCTTTTCGCAGTGCAGCATTTGGATGCGTGATTTGTCGGCCCGTCGAATACAGGGGCGGTCCTGCGCAAACTCCGTGCATGCGATACAGCGCAGACCCTAACCGAGGGAGCAGGGCGATGACGTCAGTCCAATTCAGCGGGCCCGGCAGTTCCGGGAAATCCGGTTTTCAGCTGCCCTCGCGGCTTTCGGCCGTTCTGCCGACCCTTTCGTCGGCATCCGTCATGGTCTCCGGACCGCTCATCCTGATCGCTGTCTGGTGGGTGGCGTTCGCGTTCAAGCTGGTCGATGCGAATTTGTTGCCGTCTCCGTTTGCGACCCTTGCCGACACCTGGACCAACATCGTTTCGGGGAACATGCTGGAAGATTTCTGGTACACTTTCCAGCGCGTCACCTATGCGTTCATGTTCGCCACCCTCGCGGGTGTTCCGGCCGGAATTATTCTGGGCGTCAACGAAAAGGTGTACCGGTCCGTCGAGTTTATTATCGATTTCTTCCGGTCCACGCCCGCGACCGCGATGTTTCCGTTGTTCCTTTTGTTGTTTGGCCTCGGGGACTTTTCCAAGATCGCCGTGGCGGCTTTCGCCGGCTGGTTGATCGTCGTCTTCAATGTTGCCTACGGGGTGATGAACGCGCGGCGGACCAGGATGCTTGCGGCGAAGTCCATGGGGGCGACGCCGACGCGCATTTTCTTTGACGTCGTTTTCTTCGAGACCTTGCCGCAGACTTTCATCGGTATTCGAACCGGTATTTCGATCGCCTTGGTTGTGATCATCGTCGCGGAAATGTTCATCGGCGCGACCGATGGCCTGGGGCACCGCATCATCGACGCGCAGATCTCTTACGACCTCACGGACATGTACGGCTCGATCCTTGTCACCGGTGCCATGGGGTACGGCCTCAATATCCTGTTCCTCGCGATCGAGAAACGGATCGTGCATTGGTCCGGAAGGTGACCGGTCCAACAGCGTTTGTGCAACTTAAATGGAAAAAGGGAAACCAGATATGCTCAAGAGACTGATTGCGGCGACCGGTATGGTCGCCATGATGGGGGCGGGCGCGGCTCATGCCTGTGACTCCTACGAAGAAGTCACGTCGGCCTGGCTGCCGATCATGCAGACCACGGCATATTATGTGGCGCACGAAGAAGGATTGTTCGAGAAGGCCTGCATCAAAGTCTCGTCCAACAAGATGCAATCCCCAAACCATATCATAGATGCCCTTGTTGCGGGGCGCGCCGATTTCGGACCTCCGGGCGCGGCGGCGGGGATTGCGATGCTCGCCGAGGAGAGGTTTCCCGGGACGTTCAAGGTGTTCGGTCTCCAGGGCGGCGGCATCCACATCGATTTGATCAACGACGGCCTGATCGTGAAATCAGGATCGCCTATCAAGAGCTTCGCCGACCTGAAGGGCTATACGATCGGGCACGTACCCGGTATCCAGTGGCGGACAATCACCCGCCATCTCGTCCGCGCTGCCGGCCTGGACCCGGACAAAGACGTGAAACTGGTCGATCTCGCCGTGCCGCAACAGGTGCCTGCCGTTCTCGGCGGCAGTGTGGACGCGACGCTT